>JABMOK010000127.1 GCA_013204155.1 Pseudohongiella sp.
ATCGATGACATCCTCGATTTCTCGAAAATCGAGGCTAACAAGATGACTCTAGAGTCCATTCCCCTATCACTAACCGATGTAGTGGAAGGTTCTATTCAATCTATCGCCACTAGCGCGACAAAAAAGGGCCTGCGACTTATTACTTACATCGACCCCAAGCTGCCCCAATTTGTTATGGGGGATCCGGGGCGTCTGCGCCAAATCATTATTAATCTGGCCGGTAATGCCATCAAGTTCACAGAAGCAGGACGAGTGGTTATTCGAGCGGAAGCCGTTGACAATAGTCTCGATAATAACATTACAATTCGTTTTTCGGTTACCGATCAGGGCATAGGAATTTCGAAAAATGATCAGAGTAAATTATTTCAATTTTTCTCTCAGGTAGAAACCTCAACAACGCGAGAATACGGTGGCACGGGTCTGGGCTTGGCAATATGTAAAAGTTTAACTGATCTAATGGGTGGAGAAATTGCGGTAAACAGCCAGCTGGGCGAAGGCTCGGAGTTTTATGCAATATTGCCTTTTCTCCCTTGTGATAAACAAAATAAAAGTTCAACAGAAATAGACCTTGCTGGCTTGCGCCTATTAGTTATAAATAGTGACCCAATTGAGCAAACAATCCTGCGGCAGTATCTCGAGCACCGGGAAACAGAAATTGAAATAGGCTTTGGAATAGAAGGCATAGTTGAACGATGCCTTGCTGCCAGCAAATCAGGCTCCCCCTTCGATATTGCTATCGTTGGACCACAGTGGACTTACGAAGAAGTAACCTCCCTGAGCGCTGCGGCCGAACAAGCCGGACTCAAAACCCGGTTTATATTCTTATTGATGGGCACCCGCCATCGAGTGCGCGTGGATGATGCGGAAAGAATCTTCCTTGACGTTAACCCACTACGTCGAACAGCCTTTATTTCTGCGGTGGCAATTGCAGCAGGAAGAAAGACTCCTGAGCTAGTTAACAAGGAAGACCTGGAGAACACAAAACCCCCTCGCAAGACATTGACAGTGGAGGAAGCGCGAGAGCAGGGAACCTTGATTCTCGTAGCAGAAGACAATGCAACGAATCGAGATTTGTTAGGACGTCAATTAACCGTGTTAGGCTATACCTATGAAATGACCGAGGATGGCCAAAGTGCTCTGGAGGCGTGGCGTAACAACGACTATGCCCTGCTTTTAACTGATTGCAGAATGCCAAGAATGGATGGTTTCGATTTATCAAGAGCCGTTCGCCAGCATGAAAATGGAAGCGGCACTCGGCGCTCAATCATAGCTATTACCGCGAATGCATTAGAGAGCGACATAGAACAGTGCATGGCATCGGGCATGGACGATATCATAACCAAACCGATCGATTTGAAAAATCTCAGACACGTTCTAGATAAGCGAATGCCCCCTGCGCGAATACCACCGAGATTATTGACAGTTTAACAAGAACTGCCTCTGAGCATGATGAACGTGGCATTTCGGCATCACTTACTTTCGGCATCACTTACTATCGGCATCACTTACTATGCCACAACAAGTTTCATGCAAGAAAGGTTACATTTCCTTTCTACCTGAGTAATGAAGCAGTAGATGTTTCCTTTAACTTCAGCCAGCCGCATATTTCACCCTTCCCGGATAGTCAGTAGCCCCTCGAAGAAACAACTCCAATCGCGTAAAAAAGGATTTTCAACCCTACAAGCTCAATTTTTACCCAACTAAAATGCAGGGAAGCCCCTGTTTCTGTACATCTTGCGCAATAATCTGTTATTCACCCTATAAATAGTAAGGTTTTACTGATTGTTGTCGTAGAAGAGAAAGAACCTCAATCAATGACAGTGAAATAAACGCCGTTCAGACATATAGAGGTTCAAAATATTCCAGTTGTGGAAAGAGAATTTCTAGCGGCGGGTTTATCCATAGACTGGATGTTTGCATAATTGAAATTGCACCCATGAGAGCGCTTGAATAGGAGCACAGGGAGAGTAACAACTTGACTGCGGTAGTTTTATACCCATTTCTCCATCGCCGTCTTGCTGGCTACTTTATGATCTGCGTTCCTATTCAAGCGCTATTCCAAATTTAAAGCGTGATGCCAGTAGACGGCTAATCGACGAGTCTTCGCCATCCTATTACTACTGCCGTTAGTGAAAACCCCAATCCAAGCAGGCTCAGGATAATAACCAGCAAATCCCATAGAGGTCTATGCTGAAGCAAAAACTGAAAATCCAGGCTATGCAGTCCATTGAATAGCCATCTCTCTCTGCGGCTCGCATCGGTAACACGATTAACAATTTCACCTGAAGTTAGGTCGATGTGGTACCAGCTACTCTCCTTGTCATCAAACTTGGCTCGATACACGGGAAATGGACGGTAGTTATTGTGTCGAGCGTAGTAATAGTTGTCGGGCTCCTGCACTAAATCGAGGCTAAGTAATCTGGCATCGGGCAACAGTACAGGAATGGCTTCGCCGATCTTTGCCAGTAATAGCAAAGACTGATTCTGAGTTGAGGTGCCCGGAAATTGCACTTCGCCCCGTCGTTGTGATTTCTTAAATGAGTAGTAAGGCGTACTCTGAATTTTTTGCCATTCGACTTCTTTAACTGGTTCGGTAATCGCCGCAAAGTCAGGAGGTTGGAGGTTTGATAAGCGCAGAGTGTTACCACCCATGTAACGACTTATTTGTGGCTGTGCAGACGTGGAAGAATTAAAAATCCCCCAGGGTCCCATCGACATCAGTCCGCTAAAAATGAAAGTTGAAACAAATATCAGAGTAAGTAAGCCCAGAATGTGATGCCATTTCATCCAACCTGTGTAGGGGCTAAGGTTAATGCCCCGATAGAGTTTTCGAATACGAATTCGCATAAAACCAATTATTCCGCCGGTAAAGACGGATACGATTCCGATTATTGAAATATAAATGATTACTTGTGTCCAAAGTGAAGCATTTTTACGAAGCTGCAGCGGGTAAATCCAGTGGACAATTGAGCCAAGCCAATTCCAAAAACGCTCGGTTCGATGGGTATCCAGAACAATTTGCCCGGTTGAATTTGACACATACAAGACGCTGCCGGCGGGGTCATTTAGTTTCACCCTGTGCAGAGGGCGAAATCGATTCAATCCTGCTGATATGCTCCATTGATCTAAATCTACTAATTTGTCATAGGATGGTTCCGCGCCCTCGGCGGCAAAAGCAGACTGTCTGGCGGCGGCGATTGCCGACTCGGGGCTTAATTCGGTAATAAGTTCTCCGCTGTCCGCGAAAACGATGGCAAGCTCTCCACCAATAGCTTGAAATTGATAGGCCGGGCGGTCAAGTACCGTGGTCAGTTTTACGGCAGAAAAAGCCTTGCCCGCGTCAATTGATGCAGACGCTTCAAAAGCCGAGAGCAAAATTTCTGAAGTGTTCAAGTCGGGCAGATTTATAAGACGTTCTTCTTCGGTGAGCTCCGGATAGTCGACGTACATCATTATGATCCCACTGGCGAACCACAGCGCAAACAATAGACACATGCCGATGCCAAGCCAGCGATGGGTTAAATAGAGGATCGATTTTAGTTTCATGAGATTGAGTAGAAGCCTGACAATGAAAGAACCACTTTTGTATCGCTATTACTGTCGATTGAAAGAAAGCAATCATAGATGCCATTCGACGGCAGCAGCAGATTGCCGCGTGACAACTCTACACGGCCCTGTTTATAGAACATGAGCAACGGACTCTTCTGCGCATATAGCTGGAACAGATCCGCAGCTCAATAAGCAAAACAGTTGAATATTGAAATAGCTTGATAATCTCTCTGGCTTGTTCAATAGCCATGTCTCCTCGGCGGTTTGCTAAATCGGTTTCCGTGGATACCAATTTTGGAGCATACCAACAACGCTTAACCCATGGCTAAAGTAAATGCAGTTTGGGAGTGTTACACAACGTTAAGAAACGTTAAACAACCTATTTTTACTAGTCACCTAACAACACATGGCTCTAGACTTCGCGGCTTCAATTACTCGGTATACCGCATTGCTTTGTAATGACGTTACCGAGCCAAATCAGCGCCAGCAGGAGAGCAAGCGATGCCCACAAGACAGCTTCTACAAATACCGTCGAGAACAACAAGAATAGCGACGGCGACGGCAATTGCCATTGCCACACTGGGTTTGGCAACGAACACCACCGCCGCCGAAGACACTATCGAAGAAATACTGGTAAAAGGTCAGGGTGGTGTAGGAAGCATTCGTCTGAATGTACAAAATGCAGCGGGAAGTCGTTTGGGTCTGGCCGGACTCAAGCTCCCAGCCAGCGTTGACATTATAAGCAGGGATGAAATTGCCACCAAAGGTGATTACGGCGCTTTAGAGGCAGTGACACGCACTACTGGCATTTCAGCGAGTGCCAGCCCAGGCAATGGTGGAACCTCTATTTCATCCCGCGGATTTAATGGCCACGGATCGACTGTCTATACCTATGATGGCACGCGCCTGTATATTGTTGCCGGCACCGTAACCTTTCCAGCCGACACCTGGACGCTGGATCGGGTTGAAGTCTTGCGCGGCGCAGGATCGGTGATCAACGGTGTCGGTGCCCTGGGAACTACTATCAATTATGTGCCTAAATCCCCAGTGTTCGGTGAGAGTGACTTCGAAGCCGTGATTGCCGGGGGTAGTTTCGACATGAAACGGATGGCACTCGGTGGCGGCGCACAGATATCCGATAAGTGGGCCTTTCGACTAGACGGCTCCCATCAGGAAGAGGATGGTTACGCGGACCGGGCGAACGAGGAACGGGATGTGTTGGCAGGATCACTGCTGTATCAGCCGTCAGCTGATTTAAGCATTCGTTTCAGTGTTGATTATGCCGATGTGGATACTGCACCGTTTTGGGGAACGCCGCTTATTAATGGTAAGGCCAGTAGTTCCCATCGCCGCAATAATTACAACTTCGCTGATGGAAGAGTTGAATACCAAGACACCTGGTCTCGAATGCATGTTGAATGGGATGTCTCCGACACTGTCACCTTCAGGAGTGACACCTACCTGCTTGATGCCAC
>JABMOK010000128.1 GCA_013204155.1 Pseudohongiella sp.
ACCGCTTGGCTATACTCGCCGCGGCTGGTATGGATCACGTGTGACTGCCGATGAGCAGGATGCTAATTACAGCGAACAGGATGTAATGGAAGTGCTTAAGCGGGTGCGTAATGAATTTAATGTCGATGCAAATCGCATCTATCTCTGGGGCCACTCCATGGGAGGTGCCGGCACCTACCATATTGCAGCCAGGCACCCCGATTTGTTTGCCGGCCTCGGCGTTGCCGCTCCGGCCGCTGAGGAGGATGCCCCGATGGAAGAAATATTGAGCAAAATTCAGCATCTGCCTATTTTTGTCTTGCAGGGTGACATGGATGAATCGGTTCCCGTTGCGCGCACGCGAAAATGGGTTGCCAGTATGCGCAAGCGGGGAATGCAGCATGTGTATGTGGAGATTCCAGGTGGCGATCATTCGCTGCTTATTTCTCAAAACAGCGAAAACATGCAAAAGTTTATCGACTTTTTTAACATAGTGAGAAAGCAATACTAATCCCCTGTGGATTCAATTTGAACTAACGGAATTAAATGCCATGGAACTTATAAAATCACCGAAATTGCTGATTGCGTGCCTATTCCTGCTCTCCATCAGCAATGGTTTCGCCGCTGAAGAGGAAAAATTCGATGCCGCCAAGGCCTATCAGGCTAGCTGCTTTGCCTGTCATGGCACCGGCGCCGCCCATGCGCCCGAAGTTGGGGACATTATCGCGTGGGAGATAAGACTGGAGAAAGGTCTGGATACCTTGGTGCAGAACAGCATTACCGGCCTCAATGGCATCATGCCTCCGCGCGGGCTCTGCGCCGATTGCAGTGACCTGCAATTGAAAGCTATAGTGGAATACATGCTAGAGGGCAGTCAATAAACGCAGAATTTTTACTAGAGACTACTCATGGCCGGCTAGACCAACAGTAGACCCAGCCGAATAAGCAAGAAGCTATCGATCAAGAAGAACAATACGGAGCACAAATAATGTCGCATCATAAAAACAACAATCCCAGAACGCTGCTAGCGCTATCGAGTCTATTAGTTCTGCTGCTCAGCTGTACACCCGATAGGGATTCCACATCGATAGACGTCGCCACCCGCAGCGCCACTACCAATGGTGAGGTTGATCAGGTCGAGATAGAATCCACCTTCCGCCGTCTCTCAACCATTCGTAATCTGGATTGGCGCCTGCATAACCTCGATTTAATGGGGTCACGTTTCTCCCAGGGCGACCAGATCACTCCCGGTAATGTCGCCGAATTAACCCCAAAATGGCTTTTCCAGCACGGCGTGATTGACGGGGTAAGCAACCAGACAACGCCGGTTATTGTCGGCAACATGATGTATGTCACCGATTCCCGCGGCAGCGTGTATGCGCTTAACGCCGTGGATGGGCATCTGATCTGGACCTATGATGTCACGCGATTACTCGGCGGCGGACAGCGTGAGGGCTATGTCTTCAGACATCGCGGAGTCGCCTATGAAGATGGAGTGGTATACACAGCGGCAGGATCATTCTTGTTTGCACTGGATGCCATGACCGGTGAACCGTTGGCGGGTTTTGGCGACAACGGACAGGCGCCGGTGATTCTCGACGTGTTGCATGAAAAGAATCCCGAGATTGAAACCGCCATTTCCGTTGGCTATTGGTTTACTACCGCACCACAAGTCCACGACGGCGTAGTGTATCTGGGCACTACCAGAAGCGAGAGTCACATTGCCGGCGGCTATGTACTGGCAATTGATGGCAAGACCGGCAAAGTCATCTGGAACTTCAATACCATTCCTCAGGACGAGACAGATCAGGGCTGGGATATCGCCGGTCCCACCTGGGTAGGTAAAGAACGCAACGGCGGCGGTATCTGGGAAACCCCGGCGATCGATACCGAATTAGGCCAGATCTATGTGGCCGTTGGCAATCCGTTTGGCGACAGCACCGAGCGCGATGGCATGAACTTGTTTTCTGATTCCCTGATTGCCTTGTCTTTAGAGGACGGCCATCTCGATTGGTATTACCAGCAAGTACATCATGATGTGTGGGACTACGACTCCGGAAATCAACCTATATTGTTTGATATGGAAGTAGATGGGGAGCCAGTAAAGGCGCTGGCCCAGGCTAGCAAAAATAGCTGGTTGTATATTTTGAATCGAGAAACTGGCTTACCGGTGCATCCGATTATTGAAACACCCGTCTCTGTAGAAACTGACCTGGTAGGCGAAGTGCCTTACCCGACTCAACCCATACCCCATAAAGCCAATGGCGAACGCATGGAGCCGGTGTCACCGGTTTATCCTACGGATATCCCCGCACAGCATATGGAGGCGAATAATCTGGTTGAACAGTTCACGCCAATTGGGCCAAATCAAATTTTCTCGCCGGGCTATGGAGGAGGATCCAGCTACTCGCCTATCTCCTTTAGCAAGGACACAGGCCTGTTGTACGTAGCGGCGATCGATCAACCCTTTAATTCAGGGCGTGATCCTAAAGGCTATTTCTCCGCCTATGACCCGACGACTGGCGAATTGGTCTGGCGTCAAATCTTTGAGGGTTATGGCCAGGCAGGTTCCGTAGTCACCAAGGGAGGCGTTGTCTTCGTTGGTGCCGGCAGCAACACCGCCGGGTACTTTTATGCCTACGATGCCGTAAGCGGTGAAGAACTGTGGAAGTTCAATACCGGCGCGGGCGTATTTGCCGCCCCCTCAATTTATGTTATCGATGGACAAGAGTATGTCACCGTCGCATCCGGCGGAGGCTCCAGAGGAAGAAGAGGTGGCGATTTAATTCTCACTTTCGCTCTTCCTGACCGACGCTAACAAGCATTAGAATCGGCTGGAAACAGCAGGCAGAACCAATGGCTTCCTCATAGTGAGATGAGGAAGCCATTTACTTTTCGATAGTTAACCGTATTGTACCGAGTCGAGTTCTCCCCCATTCCGATTCGCTGGCAGCAAAATCCAGCTGTGTCAGCTTGCTTGCCGAGGCAAGCGGAGGAGATTTTCTTGAGCGAGAAAATTGAATAACTAAATTGATAAATTGAATAGCCCTGCCAGTTGACTCGGCACTGCTTATCTCGAAACTGCTTATCCCGAAACTGCTTATCCCGAAACTGCTTATGCAGAAACTGCTTATCCAGAAACTACAA
>JABMOK010000129.1 GCA_013204155.1 Pseudohongiella sp.
CAGGGGACACTAATAAAATAATAACTTAAGAAGTTTCACTGGAAATACACTTCCGTTAAGTTATTATTTTATTAGTGTCCCCTGTCCTACTTTCGTTAAGTTATTATTTTATTAGTGTCCCCTGTCCTGCTTGTTTGATCACCGGCGCCAGAACATCGGGGTAAGCAAGGCGAGCACCGTGAAGTATTCAAGTCTTCCCAGCAGCATGGCCGCCGAGAGTAGCCAGGTTCCCTGATCAGATACCGGCTGAAAATTATTTCCCAGGACGCCAAATGCGGGTCCCAGTACATTCAGACACGCCGTCACCGCGGTGAATGATGACCAGAAATCCAGCCCGGTAGACATCAGCATAATCGTCAGCACCATGGAGCTGAATGCCGCCATGGACATGAACGCCTTGGTGGCGTTGAGAACGTCCTGACTGATGGCTCGTTTCTGGTAACGAATGGCGAAAACCCCCTGGGGGTGAACAAGTTGTTTTAGCTGCAACAAAACCAGTTTGAAACTGATAATGCCGCGAATAATTTTGTTTCCGCCGGCGGTGGAGCCAGCGCAGCCTCCAAGATATCCGGCGAAGACCAGTAGCAGAATTGTCAGCACCGGCCAGTGTGAAAGCTCTGCTGTGCCATATCCCGTGCTGGTGATGAATGAAACCAGGAGGAAGAATGCGTTATTAAACTCGGCAAGCGTCCCAGTAAATTCTCCGGTCCAGCCAAGCGAGAGTATTATCACAATTGCCATAAAAACCACCATGCACAAAAACACCCGGGTTTCTTCATTTTGCCAGTATGATTTCAGATCCTTGCTCCACAGAACTTGAAAGTGCAGAGCGAAACTTATTGCGCCCATGAGCATAAACACATCGGACACCAGCAGAATTGAAGGTTTATCGAAATAACCCATGCTGGCATCATGGGTAGAAAAACCACCAGTCGAAACCGTGGTAAAACTGTGGGCAATCGCGTCGAAAAAAGACATGCCTGTGCCGACGTAGGCGATACAACATAGAACGGTGAGAATGAGGTAAATTAACCAGAGGTAGTGTGCAGTTTTGGTAATGCGTGGCGACAGCTTCTCATCTTTTATGGGTCCTGGTGTTTCCGCTTTTAACAGCTTCATACCGCCGACATTGAGCATGGGCAAAATAGCGACTACGAATATCACTACACCCAATCCCCCGAGCCACTGCAGGAATTGTCGGTACAGCAGGAAAGACCTCGGCATCTGATCGAGGCCCGATAGCATCGTAGCGCCGGTAGTAGTCAGGGCGCTGATTGATTCAAACACGCCGTCAGTAATTGAGGTATGGGCAATGAGCACTATCGGGATGGCGCCTAACAGACCACAAATAACCCAGGTGAGAGTAGCAAATAACAGAGCATCTCTATAACCGATCCGTGAGGAATCAAACTGTTTCGCAAAACCCAGCATAAGGATTGCGATGACAATCATATAAATACCGGGCTGCAGAAATCCGCTCCCGATTTGATCATGAAAAACTGCAACGGAAAGTATTCCGAAGAAAGACTCGACTATGCCCATTAAGATAATGGGCATGGCGAGCAAAAATAAATTTGCTTTGATGTTAATCATCAACTGATCCAGGCTTTGGATTGAAACATTAATAAGGTAGCCGTCAGGCGAAGATCTCGTGACACACAAAGATCCGCCCAAGTGGCTTAATTGTAGAGGCCAGCTGCTAGAGCTGGTCAATCAGACTAAAGTTGGCGGAGCGCGGATAGAGTGACAGGATTGCAGCTTGGGGATAGCAGGGAAGGTCAGTATATTGGACAGGCAACTGCCCGGAAAAGTGGCTTCCCACAGACACAGGTCGGAGGAACATAGATCGAAGTCGTTTGTGTCTCCGTCATCATCGCTCTGGTTCAGATCGGCGCCGATGACGAGGCGGACAAGCTCAGAGTCAGAATCCTCCTTGGCAATGTCCAATGCGCCGAAATCAACAAATGTCGCGATTAGCAGCAGCAGCAGAGGATGAACAATTTTTTGCAATGATCCCATGGAATTAACTTAACTAATTTGGGCCATCCAGGGCAAGTAAAAAATGGGGGCAGAGTGAACCTTCTGCAGTGTAATCGATGCTTTAAATCAGCGACAGTGTCGCGCAAGGAGGTTCTTGATTACATGCACCAATCTGCGTGCCTTACTCCCGCTGGTTCGCGATCTCTTCGAGTGCGGGTTCCAATAGGGGCCACTACACTAATAGTTTAATAGCTTAACAGAAGTTTATTTCCAGCGAACATGCTTAAGCTATTAGTGTCCCCTAGTGTTCTTAGTGTCCGTTAAGTTATTAACTTATTAGTGTCCCCTAGTGTTCGCGATCTCTTCGAGTGCGGGTACCAATAAAGGCCACACATTATCGAGAATCATAAATTGCGCTTCGGCCTTGGGATGAATGCCGTCATTTTGCATGAGCTCGGGTTGTTGTGGAATGCCCTCGATCAAGAATGGCACCAGGGCGAGATCATTCTCCACTGCCAGTTCGGTGTACATTTCAGCAAAAGGAAGCGTATAACGCGGACCATAATTGGGGGGTATTTGTATTCCGGTAAGAATTACTACCGCGCCAGCCGCCTCGGCCAAATCAATCATGGTTTGCATATTCTGCTTCAGGATAGCCAGCGGCAGCCCGCGAAGCCCGTCATTGCCGCCTAGTTCCAGAACGAACACCTTGGGGCTATAGCTTGCCAGCATGGCTGGCAGGCGGGCGAGCCCACCGGTACTGGTTTCACCACTGACACTGCCATTAACCACCCGAAAGGGCCATGCCTCAGAGGCTACCTTGTTAGTAAGCTGAGTCACCCAGCCCTGGCCTTCTTCGAGACCATAGCCGGCACTGAGGCTGTCACCAAACACCAGCAGTGTGTATTTCTCGTCAGCGGCCCAGCCGCTGGAAAATGCCAGACAGGCGATGCAGCAAACCAATAGTCGGATTAAATGGGGTCTCATCGTATCGGTAGTATAAGTGGATGCAGAATGTGTTAAACCGGGTCTGCTAGGTAATAGGGTCAGTATAGGGACCTCGGTTCTTCCCCAGGCCTTTATACTATTAAGGGCAGTATTCTATAGAGACAGTCGTTTAATGCAATCCATTACGGGATGGAACTGGCCTACTATTCGGTGAATTAGACTATAATGCCTGCTGATAATTTGGCGAGCGCGTGCGAGAGAGTTTGAAAACATGATTCGAATTGAAGAGCTGACAAAGAGTGTTGATACCAGCGAAGGAATATTAACCATTCTGAAATCCGTCAGTCTCAACATAGAGACGGCCGAGACCGTTGCGATTGTTGGCGCGTCAGGCTCCGGAAAGTCCACCTTGCTGGGCCTGATGGCAGGGCTGGATAGTGCCAGCTCTGGCGATGTGATACTCAATGGTCATAGTCTCGCCAAGATGGACGAAGAACAACGGGCGATTCTGCGCGGCCAATTGGTTGGCTTTGTGTTTCAGTCATTTCAGCTGCTTCCCAGCTTGACGGCACTTGAGAATGTAATGCTGCCGATCGAACTGAAGGGCGATCCCCAGGCCAATGCGAAAGCCAGGCAGCTATTGGCCAGGGTGGGTCTGGAAGAGCGCTGGCATCATTACCCCAATCAATTATCCGGCGGTGAACAGCAACGGGTGGCAATCGCCCGCGCTTTCGCCACCGAGGCGCGCATTCTGTTTGCCGACGAACCGACGGGCAATCTGGACACGGCGACGGGCAGCAAAATTGTCGATTTACTGTTCGATTTAAACCGTGAATTTGCCACCACCCTGGTTCTGGTTACCCACGATGAGCGCCTGGCACAGAGATGTGGTCGCATCGTAAAACTTGTTGCGGGCGAGATTGTAGGCGATGAAAAAACCGCCAGCCTCAGTGAGGATGCGGTTAGTGCCTGAATCAGCGAATACAATGGGAAGTGACGTGCTAACTGACAACAAGTCTTTCAGCACTTTGTTTTCTCTGGCAACGCGCCTGCTCTGGCGTGACTGGCGAGGCGGCGAAATACGCCTGTTATTACTCTCCCTGGTGATGGCGGTGACTTCTGTCACCGGTATCGCGCTGTTCACCGACCGCCTCGAGAAAGCCTTGCTGCAGGAGTCATCGAATATGTTGGCGGCAGACCGGGTGCTGCTCAGCAGAGCCCCGCCGCCTGAAGAAATTCAACTCGAGGCAGAAGCCAGAGGCTTGAGAACCGCGAGTACCCTGCTGTTTACCTCAATGGCCTTCTCCGATTCCGGCAATATATTGGTGTCTGCCAAGGCGGTTAGTGCGGCTTATCCCTTGCGGGGTGAGGTGATAATTGCCGATCAGCCTTTTATTCGAGGCACGCCCATTCAAAGCGGTCCGCCGTCGGGAGAAGCCTGGCTGGAAGCGCGCGTGCTGGCGGCATTGGGTATCGAAGTCGGTGATTCGGTGTATGTGGGTGAGGCAGAACTCACCGTAAGCAAAATTATTATTGCCGAACCGGATAAACAGCAGGGGGGCATGGTGGACAATGCCGGACCTCGCCTGATGCTGAGTATGGAAGATGTTGCGGCGACCAATGTGGTGCAGCTTGGCAGCCGGGTCAGCTATCGTTCTTTGTTTGCAGACGACGAAATAGCCACGCTGGATTCCTTCAATGAATGGCTGCAGCTGGAATATCCGGATCGCTTTCGCCTTAGAGATGTAAGAGATGAAAGCGAAGAAGTTAGCGATGCACTGAACAAGGCAGAGAGTTTTCTGTTGCTGGGTTCATTGTTTGCAGTTCTCTTGGCGGGAGTCGCTATTGCGCTTACCGCCAAGCGTTATAGCGAACGCCACTATGACTACGTCGCTATCTTGAAAACCTTTGGTTGTACCTCGGGGCAAATAGGCGTCATCTACCTCTCGATTCAACTGGTGCTGGGAGCAGTCGCGATTATTATTGGTTCTGCACTGGGCTGGCTGGTACACCAGGGTATTTTGCAGCTGTTGCAAACTGTGCTTGTGGTAGATCTGCCAGCGGCCGGCTATCAGCCTTATGTTATTGGTTCCCTCACAGCCGTTATTTGTTTGCTTTCTTTTGCCTTGCCACCGCTACTGGCACTAAGAGAAACACCACCATTGAGAGTATTGCGCAAGGATCTCAATCAGCAAAAATTCGGCGCCAATGTGCCCTATCTATTTGGCATAATTGGCACGGTGTTTTTGGTTTTCTGGTATAGCCAGGACTTGGTACTTACTGCCGTGTTGGTCGGTTCGGTAGCGGGCATTGCATTTTTTCTTTCAATTGTTTCCTATGTATTGCTGCATTCCAGTGCTTCCGTGGGAATGCGGGCAGGCAGCGCCTGGAAACTTGCCATGACCGCCGCCAGAAGAAGGCGCAAACAGAATGTGCTTCAGGTAATGGTGTTTTCCGTTACCATCATGTCGCTGCTAATTTTAACCTTGTTGCGCACCGATCTTATTGATGACTGGCAGGCACAGTTGCCAGAAGATACGCCAAATCATTTCATGATGAATATTACCCAATCCCAGGTTCCGGGTATTGAAAAATTCTTCGAAGAAAATGGTGTTAACGCCAATGCGTTCTATCCGCTGATTAGTGCAAGGGTGACCGCCGTTAATGGCAGTCTGCCAGACCCGCAGCAAGATCTGGTAAGCGAAGCCGACCGGGGCACGCTCACCGAAAGCGGGCAGCAGGAAGAAGAGGAGACAACAGCCGGGGAAGCGGCAGGCGATGAGGCTCAGCAGGAACAGGGCGATGCAGCGGAAGACGCAGAAGTAGGGGGTCGTCTGTCGCGCCGACAAGTGACCTGGGCTGATGAATTACCCGCCGATAATCGAATTACGCAAGGCAGTTGGTGGACCGAGAATATCGAGCCAGGCTATGTGTCTATCGAAGACGATTACGCCGACTGGCTGGATATTGAAATAGGTGATCGGGTAGAGTTCGAAATTAACCAGCAAACTGTCAGCGCCGAAGTGAGCAGTTTTCGCAGTGTGCGCTGGGACAATATGCAGCCTAATTTCTTCATCATATTTTCACCGGGCACCATCGACTATCTAGGCGCAACATTTCTCTCCACCGCATTGATGGAGCAAGATCAAAAAATACTACTCAATGACCTGGTGCGTCTGTTTCCTACTATCGTAATTATAGAGATCGATGCCCTGATCGAGCAGATTCAAACTATTATTGCGCAAGTTACCTCGGCCATTGAGCTGATTTCCGTGTTAGTGCTTGTCTGTGGCGCGCTGGTGTTATTGTCCTGTGTGAATGCGACGCTGGATGAACGTTTTCATGAGAATGCTATCTTGCGAACCCTCGGAGCCGGGAAGAAATTAATCCTCACCAGTCTGTTAATCGAGTTTGCCAGCATTGGCATGTTGGCGGGAATCATCGCCACAGTGGGGGCGGAAGCCAGTCTGTATTATTTGCAGGAACGGGTGTTCGAGCAGGATTTCAATTTTCATTACTGGGTTTGGCTGGCAGGCCCCTTGCTGGGCATGATAGTCATTGCCGGCCTGGGCTTGAATTCAACCCGCCAGGTGGTGAGCGTTAGTCCGCTCAATGTACTGCGGCGAGTCGTCTAGCCGCCTGCTGAAAAGCTCTCAGCCGGCACAATACGGCGTTAAAATCTGGCTCAAAATGCTCATTTACAATGGGTAAACTCCGCTTTTTCGCCAGGTTTTGCCTTGTCTTGCACTCGCCTGAGAGCTTTTCAAAAGCCTGCTAGCGCATTCTTTGCTGAGCGGCCGCCAGAAGTCGCTCCACACTCTCTGTCGAGGGCTTGAGCCCGGCTAAGTTAGGGTTATAATCAGCGGAACGAAGAACGGTCTGGCAGCCCTGGCGTCTCTGTGTTGAGATCAGGAACCGCTGTCGAGGACGGATTGAACCATAGGTTAGTCATATGAAAATTAAGCGAAGCAACTTTATTCGGCCTATCGCCGCGGCGCTTGTCCTAAGTCTGAGCGCGTTAGCACAAACAGCAATTGCCCAGGTATTATCGGAAGTGAGCAAAGAGGTCTGCGTGTCCGGCGATTGCGAAGGCGGTCGTGGAAGATTGGAACTTACTACCCCTTTTGGTAAGGGACTGTACTCCGGCAATTTTCGCGATGGCGAGTTTCATGGTCAGGGGCGTTTGGAAATCCCCATATCATTTACTGAAAAAACCATCTACACAGGAAACTGGGACCAGGGTATACGCAGTGGCCGTGGCACCTTCTGGAATGGCAAGGGGAACTTGTATATAGGCCAGTGGCGTGATGACAAGCGCAACGGTCGCGGGTCTTATTTTATCAATCTTCCCGGCTGGAAAGAGAATGAACACTCCGAGCTTTGGTTAACCGAACATACCGAGAACTACTCTGGTGAGTTTGTGAATGACAAATATCAGGGGCAGGGAACCTATCGCTGGGCTGCCGGGGGGAAGTATGTGGGTGGATTTTTTGCCAACAGCAAGCACGGCCCGGGCACTTACTACTATGTAACTGGCTCTGGCAGAACCCAACTGTGGGAGTATGGCGATTTCGTAAGATAGCCTTGCGCGCCGCCTCCCGGTTTTCCAGAGTCTTGTCTCTGGAGCGAGTGCCTGCAATTCATACCTGCAACTCATACCAGGAAATCAAAAAATGGATCTCGAATCTCTGCGCCGTGAATATTTGCATGGTGGTTTAAATCGTGAAGACCTTGCTCTTGATCCGTTTGACCAGTTTGGCAAATGGATGCAGCAGGCAATCGACCTAAAAATTGCTGATCCTACCGCCATGACCGTGGCGACAGTTGCGGAAAATGGCCAGCCGAGTCAGCGCATCGTTCTGCTGAAACACTTCGATGAGGATGGCTTCGTGTTCTACACCAACTACGGCAGTCGCAAGGCACAGGATCTGGAGCACAATGCAAAAATCAGTTTGCATTTCCCCTGGCATACTATCGATCGACAAGTAAAAGTTTGCGGTGAGGCCACAAAAATTTCTACCGCGGAATCCCTGAAGTATTTTATCAGTCGACCGAAGGATAGTCAGCTGGCGGCAATCGCCTCGGCGCAGAGCACTGTACTGACTTCAAGAACCGTGCTGTTAAATCAGTTCGAGGCCATGAAGCAAAAATTTCAGGCCGGCGAAATTCCGTTTCCGGATTTTTGGGGAGGCTACCGGGTCAAAGCCAGAGAAATCGAGTTTTGGCAGGGTGGTGCCAAGCGTCTGCATGATCGCTTTAGATACTTGCAAGGCGCAGACGGTGAATGGACTATCGATCGTCTGGCACCCTGACTATTGCTGGCTTAACCATCGCCAGCGTCTTGCTGCGGTACAGTTCAGATCACGCAGAGTCGGATGCCATTGTTTGGCGCTGTCCTAGCTGGCTTTCCAGGCCTTCAGTTTTTTAGTTTCAAGTTGTCTCTTCAAACGCGCATATTGGGGAATCCCATTCCGATACGGCGGATAGTCCTCTCCCTGAATTAATGGCGTGAAGTAGGCGCGCGCTTCGTCGGTAATATGAAAGCCATCTTTGCTGATGTAGTGACGGGGCATCATTTTTTCTACATTGGCGACAGCGGATAATTTCGCCTCACCGATGCGCCAGCTGTATTTTTTCCCCTTGCCTCGGATGATAATCGGCATCACGGCGTTTTTACCCTTAAGCGCGAATTCGACCGCCGCCTGACCGACCGCATAGGCTTGCTCTACGTCGGTAGCGGAGGCGATGTGGCGCGCCGAGCGCTGTAGATAGTCCGCCACCGCCCAATGGTATTTATAACCCAGCTCGGCTTTGATCATATTTGCCACGAAGGGTGCGACGCCGCCCAATTGCACATGTCCGAAGGCATCGGCACCACCGGCATCGGCCAGAAAAGAGCCATCGGGGTTCTGTGCCCCCTCGGAGACAACGATGGCGCAGTAACCGTATTTTTTGACACTTGATTTTACTTTCCGCAAAAACTTTTCTTTATTAAAAGCAATCTCGGGAAATAAAATGATATGCGGTGCATCGCCTTCTTCCTCGCTAGCCAGTCCTGCTGCGCCAGCAATCCAGCCCGCATGGCGACCCATGACTTCCATCACGAATACCTTGGTGGAGCTGTCACACATCGAGGCCACATCGAGTCCGGCTTCGCGTATCGAAACGGCCACATATTTAGCCACCGAGCCAAATCCTGGGCAGTTGTCGGTTATCGGCAAATCATTATCGACAGTCTTGGGTACACCGATGCAGGTAATCGGAAAACCCTTATCGAGACTTATCTGAGAAATTTTGTTGGCGGTGTCCTGGGAATCACCGCCGCCGTTATACAGAAAATAACGAATATTATGTGCCTGAAACACGTCCATCAGCCGTTCATATTCACGCTGGTTTTCGGCGTATGATTTTAGCTTGTAGCGACAGGAGCCGAAGGCACCCGCTGGGGTGGAGCGCAGGGCAGCGATAGTGCTGGCGGATTCCTTGCTGGTATCAATCAGCTCTTCATTCAGCGCCCCAACTATCCCGTTGAGACCCGCATAGACTTTGCCAATTTTGTCTTTGTGCGCTCTGGCCGTCTCGATCACTCCGCAGGCACTGGCATTGATAACTGCGGTAACACCGCCGGATTGAGCATAGAACAGATTGGGTTTTTTCATAATGGGCTTCATTGTGTGGTTGGTAAGCGGCTAAAACAACATCGTGTAAGAAGGCGCCATATTACAAGCTGCGAGTTGCTACTTCAATTGCTTGCCTGTACTTGGAGATTGATGCAACAATCGATACCCCATTTTAAGCAGGTGATTCCCAGTGCGTTTGATTATTGGTATGTCCGGAGCCAGTGGTGTTATCTATGGTATTCGCTTATTGGAAGTTTTGCAGAAAGTGGCGGAAGTTGAAACCCATCTGGTGATGTCCGAGTCGGCGAAGATGAATATCGCCATTGAGACCGATTGGGCGGCCAGGGACGTTAAAGCCCTGGCGGATCATGTGTATTCCAACAAAGACATTGCCGCCACTATTGCCAGTGGCTCGTTTAAAACCGATGGCATGGTTATCGCCCCTTGTTCAATCAAAACCCTGTCGGCAGTCGCCAACTCCTATGCCGACTCGCTCCTGGTAAGAGCGGCAGATGTGATCTTAAAGGAGCGTCGGCGTCTGGTATTGGTGCCCAGAGAGACGCCGCTGCACACCGGTCACTGCGAATTACTGCTCAAGGCTAGCCGCATCGGTGCCATTATTGCGCCGCCAATGCCGGCGCACTATATCAAGCCGCAGACAATAGACGATCTGGTAAATCACCATGTTGGCCGGGTGCTGGATCTGTTTGATCTCGATCCGGGTTTGGTAAAACGCTGGCAAGGAATCCCGAAAAAGGAAGGCAAGGCGAATGAGTGATAATTTATCCGACAATCTATCCGGTAATCTATCCGGTAATCTTTTCGATCTTAGCGGAAAAGTGGCGCTAATCACCGGTGGCAATAGCGGCATCGGCTTGGGTTTCGCAGAAGGCGTGGCAAAGCAGGGCGCCGATGTTTGTCTGTGGGGAACCAATGGGGAGAAAAATAGCGCCGCCGTGGAACTGCTCGGCAAGCTAGGCACCAAGGTACATGGGATTCAATGTGACGTCTCCGATGAAGCCGCCGTTGCGCAGGCTTTTGCTGAAACCCTGGAAGTCTTCGGCAGAGTGGACGCTTGTTTCGCCAACGCCGGGGTCGCGAGATCGGGACGTTTCGAGGAATTCTCCAGCGCCGACTGGCGCCATGTTCTCGATGTCAATCTGGACGGTCTTTTCTATACTCTGCGCAGTGCGGCCAAACACATGAAGCAACGATCCGAGGCGGGTGATCCCGGCGGTCGCCTGATTGGTACTTCCTCGCTGGGAGCCTTAATGGGCATGGCCAGAGTCGAGGCCTACGGCGCCAGTAAGGGCGCAGTAATCTCGATGATGCAGGCGCTGGCGGTTGAATATGCGCGCCATGGCGTCACCGCTAACTCGATCCTGCCCGGCCATATAAAAACCGCGATGACCGAAAATAACTACGCCAATGAGAAATTCGCCAATGCCATTCTGCCGCGTATTCCGGCGGGTCGCTGGGGAGATCGAGCAGATTTCGAGGGAATCGCCGCGTATCTGATGAGCGATGCCAGTCGCTATCACACCGGAGACAGTTTCCTCATCGACGGCGGTTTCTTTCTGTTCTGACTGTTTTGAGAAGAAAAAAGCGCTACTTTCCGGTATTTTGTGTTAGAGTGCGGCCTCGTCAGCTTGTGAGACAACTCATCAGACTGATGGTGCATCATATTTAGATACAAGGTCATCTCTCTGCAACTGGATTGCAGTCACTTGAGACTTCGGCTTTAAACTACCGGTTTACCCTATTAGTTTAACTACAAGTCACCCCTTCTCTCTTGAACTTGTCGCTGTTAAAAGACCAGCGTCAGTCTCATCAGCTACCTATCGAATGCACTCCCGTGCAACCGGCAATTAAAGTCCGGGGAACACATAACGACAAACATAATCACGCTTGATACAGCAACAGCTGTTGGCAAGTCGCGGCTATTGTTTTTGAAAAACTATAATGCATTTGCATTTTATTAAATGAGAAATTGAATGACTTTTAACACTCTCGGTTTATCCGACTCCCTGTTGCGCGCTGTGCAAAAAACAGGTTACACAAATCCTACACAAATTCAGGAAAAAGCAATTCCGGTGATTCTGCAAGGCAAGGACGTTATGGCGGCCGCGCAAACAGGCACAGGTAAAACCGCCGCTTTTACCTTGCCGATGTTGCAGCTTCTAAGTGGCAGGACCAACACCAAGCGTAACAGTATCAGAGCGCTAATTTTGACCCCTACGCGTGAACTGGCCGCACAAATAGCCGACAGCATTGTTACCTACGGCAGTAATGAAAAATTACGTTATGGCGTGGTATTCGGCGGCGTTAATATCAACCCACAGAAAATTACCTTGATGCGCGGCCTGGATATTCTGGTGGCAACACCGGGAAGATTACTGGATCTGTATCAGCAGAAATGCGTGGATTTTAGTGATGTTGAAATACTGATTCTTGATGAAGCGGATCGCATGCTGGATATGGGCTTTATTCGGGATATCAAGAAAATCATCGCGCTGCTTCCGCGGCAACGTCAGAACCTGATGTTTTCGGCGACCTTCTCCGATGATATTCGTAATTTGGCCAAACCTATTTGTCATAATCCTGTAGAAATCGACGTGGCTCCTCGTAACTCTACCGTGGATGCTATTGCGCAAAAACTCTACCACGTGGAGAAAGTGAACAAGGCGGATTTGCTTAGCGAATTACTGCAAGCAAACCCCAATCAGACTCTGGTATTCAGTCGCACCAAACACGGTGCCAATAATCTGGCGAAACGGCTAAACAAGGACAATGTTTTTTCGGCCGCGATTCACGGTAATAAATCTCAGGCGCAAAGAACCAAGGCCTTGGATGATTTTAAACGAGGCAAGGTACAGGTATTGGTAGCAACCGATATCGCCGCTCGTGGTATCGACATAGATCAACTGGCCACGGTGGTGAATTTCGACCTGCCCCATGTTGCGGAAGACTATGTGCACCGTATTGGTCGCACCGGTCGTGCTGGCGCCACTGGAGTGGCTATCTCATTGGTTAGCAGTGAAGAGCGCAAGCAATTACGCGATATCGAACGCTTAATCAAGAAAGAGATTCCGGCCGGTGACAGCAAGGAATTCGAATTTGCATTGGCGATTCCGCTGCCTGAGAGCCGGAACACGGACATTCAGGGCAAGCGTGGTGATTCCCGCCGACCCAGCCACACGCGAGGGCAGCCCCGCGTTCAAGCAGGCAAAAAGGAGGTCACTGGAAACCGCTGGAAGTCATCCAAACCCAGAGCGGCGGCTTAGGCATCTGGCTGAAAGCGCAGGAATTTCTGAGGCATTTTGTCACAGCGGCTTCTGCGTGGTCCGGCTCCCGCGAGGACTGTCTTTGCTCTCGATGGCTATTTATTGCTGTTCCAGGGGAATAAATGCCGGGAAAAATCAGGGTACATTTCGAGCGCTGTTGGCGGAATCCAGTGGAAGGGGGGTTGACTGCCTGTCACGTCAGTGACATTCTCCATAGAGCTAAATTAGAACAATAACCCTTTGTGAGTAAGTCATGTCTGTACAAGGTTCCCGTTTCGCGAAATATCCAAAATCTCTTTGCTGGCTAGTTTCTTTTATTTGGTTGTTGCTCTCCGTCATGTCGTTTACCGGCGGTAGTGAGAGCGCCACTGTAATTGGGTTTCTATGGTTGGCGGGGGCATTCGCATTCGCGATTTCAGCGATATTGCTATCGAAGAAGGCCTAGTCTTTAGATCATTCTATGGGGCTGTCTGGCGAATACAAATCCTTAAGGCAAGATGACTGAATCTTGCCTAAGCTTTGAGTTTCCTGGAAAACGCGCTGTTTATACCACTCAAATTTCTCTCAAATACTTCATTCATCTGATTTGCCATCGACAACGCCGCCAGCAGTTTCTCCAGATTGGATTGGGCAGCTTTTATGCGACTTTCAGCTGAGTTCAATGTGTTTGAGTTGGCCGTCGTCGCGGGCAGAAATCCGGACGATAGAGCCATTCTTTCCATGGCTTCCTGCTGATACTTTTCAGCCGCTAATTCATCGGTTTTGATTTGTTCTCGAAGCATTTCGTATTGACTGGCCTGTCCAGCATCAAACAATGGGGCATTCAGCTTCATCCATTTTCTAACATTTCTCAGAGGCTGAACCACACTCTGTTTCCAGCTTAGGGAAAAATTGATAACTTGATCGAGTACCTGGTCTTCTATCGTTCCAACGCAACAGCCATGCCAGTAACAAAACATGAGTAGATTAATATCGAGGCCGAACTCGTTTTGCAATTCCAGACAGGCAGTACTTACACCTTCCTGTCGATAGAGGTCGACTGAAAAATCCCAAAAAATCTGTGATTGATCTGGCATATTTGCTGAGGCTTGTCTGTAAAGCTCCTATGCTACCGGAGTTTTGTGCTATAAACAGTACTCTTTGGACAAACTTACTGAACACTGAGAGCGCTGGATGCACATACATATATTAGGCATTTGTGGCACCTTTATGGGGAGCCTGGCGGTACTTGCCAAACAGCTTGGCCATCGGGTGAGCGGCAGCGACGCCAATGTCTATCCTCCCATGAGCACGCAGTTGCAGGAACAGGGGATAGATCTGATGGAGGGATTCAAGCCTGAGCATCTGCATCCCCGTCCCGATCTGGTTATTATTGGCAATGCCTTATCACGGGGTAATCCGGCGGTAGAATACGTATTAAACGAAGGCTTGAGCTACACCTCCGGTCCGCAGTGGCTAGCCCAATACGTTCTTCATGATAAATGGGTATTGGGCGTTGCCGGGACTCACGGCAAGACCAGTACCAGCGCCATGCTTACCTGGATACTCGAGTACGCAGGCATGAAGCCAGGTTATCTCATTGGGGGTGTTACCAACAATCTGCCGAGCTCGGCGGATTTAGGTGACTCAGCCTTTTTTGTTGTAGAGGCGGATGAATATGATAGCGCCTTCTTCGACAAACGATCCAAGTTTGTACACTATGCCCCTCGAACGGCTATCCTGAATAATCTGGAATTTGATCACGCCGATATTTTCGACGATCTCGAGGCTATTCAAAAGCAGTTTCATCACTTGCTGCGCACCGTTCCTGGAAACGGTTTGATAATTTCCCCCTACGCTGAAGCCACGATTGAGACGGTGCTCGACATGGGGTGCTGGACCCCTCGGCAGCAATTCGGTATTGGAGTGGCTGAAGAAATTTGTAAAAAGCAGGCGGCTAACGGCGGTGTGTTCTGGAATGCCTGTATTAAAGATGATCAGGGTAGCGAATTCGAGTTAAGGAAATACGGCAAGGGAAGCACAGGCGAAGAGATCAGTCGTACGGCGATAAGCTGGAGCATGAGCGGAATTCACAATATCAAGAATGGCATGGCGGCTATCGCGGCCGCGCACAATGTTGGTGTCGATGTTCCAACAGCCGCAGAGGCTCTGCTGCAGTATAAGGGGGTGAAGCGGCGCCTGGAATTGAGGGGTGATATAGACGGCGTAAAAGTGTACGACGACTTTGCTCACCATCCCACTGCAATCGCAAGCACCTTGCAAGGCATGGCGGCCAAACTCAAGGCCGAGAACGGACATTCGCGTCTTATTGCTGTGATTGAGCCAAGATCCAATACGATGAAAATGGGCATACATCAACAACAACTGGTCGAGTCCTGTCAGCAAGCCGACATGGTGATCTGGCAGAAGCCGGAACAGTCAGGCCTGGATTTCAACGCCTTGATTGCAGACAGCAAGGTGCCGGGTTATGCCTTTTCGGAGGTAAGTGAGATTGTTGGATTTTTGCAAGAGAATCGCCAGTCGGGTGATCATATCGTTATCATGAGCAATGGCGGTTTCGATGGTATTCATGAAAAATTACTTGCTGCCCTGAGATGAATGGCCCTGAGATGAATAGCCCTGAGATGAATAGCTCTGAAATAAACACTTCCGATATGAACGACGCCGAGGAAATCCCCCTGTTTCCCTTGCACCTTGTTATGTTTCCAGGCGGGAGACTGGATCTACAAATATTCGAACGGCGCTATATCGATCTGGTGCGCAGCTGTTTGAAAACCGAAAGCGGATTTGGCATTTGTCTATTGAAAGAGGGCGAGGAAGTTATTAAGGACAATACACCGCAAACAATACACCAAGCAGGAACCTATGCGCATATTATAGACTGGGACCCGCTACCCCATGGTTTGTTGGGGATTACGGTTGAGGGTAGTGCGAAGTTCGTGGTTGAGAATTGCCGGCTGGCGGCCAATGGTCTGCTAATGGCCAAAGTAAGGTTTAGTGAAAATGACAGTGTGGGCAAGCAGGGGATTCCAGTTGAAGATGAATTCACCGGACTTACCGAGCTGTTACAAAACCTGGAAAATCATCCTGTGGTTAAACAGAAGAAACTAAAGATAGACTACAATAATCTATGGGATCTAGGCTGGCGTTTGGGTGAATTAATTCCTGTTGAAAACGAGAAGAAACAGCAGTTACTCGAACTGGATGATCCCTGGGAACGAATCGAAAATATTGAACAGCTGGTTGTGGATTTGGCGAACGACGCTTAAGCCTGTTATCGCTGGCTCGTTGGCGGCAGGTTTGTCACCGCAATGACGAGATCGGGCCTTTCCGCAGCAAGGCCATTGGTTTTAAATATTTATTAGAGTGAGGAGGAGTTGAAGGCGTATGTTTGCCAGACTCATCGACACATCCAACTGGACCTATGAACAGTGGCTAGCCGCAATTATCCTGACTTTTATTGTGCTTAGCGTGGTGGTATTTATACATCGCATGGTTAAATTGTTTCGTTTATCTCGCAAGCCAGCCTACAAGCCTAATTTGCGACCGCTTAGACGCAGCCGGCACAGGCCTGGTAATTCTGATCACGACTTAAAAACTGATGATGATTCAAATGAAGGTTGATCGAGTATTCATCTTGGCACTGGCTTGCCTGAGCATGGTGAGTAGTCAGGCAATAATTATTCGTCACGATGTTGGCCCTGCTCGCTATGAAGTACGAAGCAGCGAATATCCCGCCGTTTTCTTTCTGCAGCGGCAAGGCAATCAAAAGGTCTGTGTCGCTACCGTAATTCATAAACAATGGGCCCTGACCGCGGCTCACTGTGTAGAAGAAACCATGCTAGGTAATACTGTCAAAAACGGTCTTCGTTTTGCTGTTGAAGTGGGCAGTCGACCGCGCGAGATCGATGCCGTAATTGTGCATCCTGATTATGATATAGATTCGAACTCCGATGTAGATCTGGCGCTGCTGCGTTTTAGAGAGCCTTCTGCCGCGCCAAGTCCAATGCCACTGCAACTGGACGAGTTCGAGTTTGGCGAGATCATAACTATCCTCGGTTGGGGTTATTTTGGTTTGGGTACCACCGGCAGGCAATACAGCGACGGCAGCCTTAGACTTGCCAATAATCGAATTACAGAGGCCGGACGTCGGCTAAGAATAGTATTTGATGATCCCCGCGATAGCGGTGGACTGGCTTTGCCCCTGGAGGGTATGCCGGGATTGGGTGATAGTGGCGGACCTGCATTTCTGCGCGGCGAGACTGGATTCGTTCTCGCGGGGATAACAGTGGGAGAGGGCGAGGGTGATGATTTCTCCGAGGAGACCCAGGGTAAATATGGATCGGTTGCGGTTTACGAGAGGGTGTCTCAGCATCTGGACTGGATAGCCGCCGTAATAGGAAGCTCGCCGCCTTTCGATAGTTAGAGTTAGAGTTAGGGTTAGGGTTAGGGTTAGAG
>JABMOK010000130.1 GCA_013204155.1 Pseudohongiella sp.
CCATTAATAAGTCCTCAATGTGTAAACTTATTTCAGGACGGGACAGATAGATAAAAATAAAAGGGGCCATGCGGCCCCTTTTTTTGTGTCAGTCGATAGTCAAAAGTGGGCGCTCGAATGCAGATAACTTGAATGTAGATAGACAATACTATACAAGCCAGTGGGAGGGCATCTCGAAAATGTAGAAGGGTGTGAATGCAGGGGAAGCTTAAAAGTCACGTCGGGTTTCAAAGTGGAATAGCACCCATTCGTCATATTGTATTCGCTGGTTGCTGCCAAGGTCGGTCCAAATTGTCGATATCGTCTTGACGCACTGATATATTCTGAATGAATCTGTGTCTTCTATGATTAGATTTCTGACCGAAGGGTTAAGCGTGTAGTTAGAGATCTCGACCAGTTTCCAATTCTCCTGCAGCGTGCGATCTATGCATTCGTCCCCAGCCAGTAGATCGATATAATCTATTTCAAGGTCCGCATATCCAGCCGAAGGAACATCGAGATTTAGTTCGATTTCCACCGCTTCCGTTGCATCGGTCGTGGGGTGAAATACGATAGTGTTTAATCGAATGGGATTCATCGTTTGATTGTAGGCCACGACCCTTAGCCCATCGTCGGTGTTTTCACCCCAGGAAGATGAATAAAACGCAAATTTGATATCAGTCTCTTCCTGATGCTCGGCAGCCGCAGTTACCTGCAATAGAAACAAGGCGCTGGAGCATAGGGCAAGAGTTGCTAACAAGTTACGCATTTTTATCAGTTGATCCAGTCTGGCCAAGCGGCGAGCTAAGCGTGTCGATTTGGTTTGGCAATATCAGTTTGACGACAATTGTAGCATTCTCCTCTATTCAGCCCCAAACTTCCCGCTCGAGTGCCCCAATACCCCCTTCAAGCTGAATCCCAGCGCAAAAAAGTGATTTCTTGGTTTTTCAATGTGAATCAAACATAATCCAGTTCAAGCCTCGGCAACTGGCTGCCGCTACGGCGTAAAACTTTTCATGGGTTATTTTCAAGGATTATTTTTAAGGATTAATAATAGAGTGACTTCTAATTGAGAAACATCGATAAAATTAAACACATCATCTGCGTCGCTTCGGGTAAAGGGGGGGTCGGAAAATCCACAACGGCGGTGAATCTTGCGGTAGCGCTTTCCAGGCTTGGACACAAAGTGGGTTTATTGGATGCCGATATCTACGGTCCCAGCCTGCCGCTTATGATGGGCGTGGCAGCAGGCACCCGGCCTGAAATCCAGGACAAGAAATTCATGGTTCCACTTGTTGCCCATGGGGTTGAATGTAACTCTATGGGTTTTTTAGTGGAGGCGAAAACGGCGGTGGTGTGGCGAGCGCCGATGATAATTTCCGCCTTTAACCAGATTCTTAACGATACGGCCTGGTCTGAACTGGATTATCTGCTGGTTGATATGCCGCCAGGTACGGGAGATATTCAGCTTAGCCTGGCGCAGTCGGTAAAGGTAGATGGCGCGGTGATTGTTACTACGCCGCAAGACGTGGCGCTGCTGGATGCGCGGAAGGGAATTGAAATGTTCAACAAGGTGAATGTGCCAATTTTGGGTGTGGTCGAAAATATGAGCATCCATATTTGTTCGGAATGTGGTCATCAAGAAGCTATATTCGGTAGCGGCGGAGGGGAGTTGTTATCGAAAGAATACGGTGTCGAAGTCATTGGGCGCTTACCGCTTGATATAAGCATTAGAGAAGCGACGGACGCAGGCAATCCTGTGGTAGCATCAGACCCTGATCATGCCGCGTCAAAGGCTTACAGGCAGTTGGCGGTGAACGTTGAGCAACTTGTTGCTCAGTCTGTCTCGGCTGGCACAGCAGGACCCACGCTAACAATAAGCAATGACTAATCCCTCAGCCTTGCCTGGCGGTTTAAGTGATTCAATAGAAAAAAACCAGATGGGGTATTACATTGGACGCGGTTAATGATTTCCTGATTTTTCTGGATGGTTTCCTCGGTAGTGCTGTTTGGTTCCCGGCCCTGCTGCTCTCGGTTGGAGTATTTTTTACGCTGTATCTCGGCTTTCCTCAAATACGTTACTTCAGGCATGCGATACGCGTAACCACGGGGAAATTCGACAAACTCGGTGCCAAGGGAGATACCTCGCATTTTCAGGCACTGGCTACGGCCTTATCCGGAACAGTGGGCACCGGCAATATTGGCGGTGTTGCACTGGCCTTGCATCTTGGCGGGCCCGCCGCGTTGTTCTGGATGTGGATGACCGCTTTTTTTGGCATGACCAGCAAGTTTGTGGAAGTCACACTGTCGCATAAATATCGTTCTCAAACGGCAGATGGCACCATGGCCGGCGGGCCTATGTACTATATGGAGAAAGGTCTAAACGCCAAGTGGCTGGCGATTATTTTTGCCATGGCCACAGTGCTCAGCTCCTTCGGCACAGGCAACTTGCCGCAAATCAATAGCATTGCCGCAGGTCTTCAGAGCACCTTCGCCCTCGACCCGCTCATAACCGCCAGTGTTCTGTCAGTGTGTCTTGCGCTGGTCATTATCGGCGGCATAACCCGTATTGCCAAGGTGGCGGCGGCCATCGTTCCCACTATGGCGCTGATTTACCTCGTCGGTGCTATGGACGTCATTATTCCCAATATCGGAAACATCCTGCCCTCTTTTGCCGCCATTTTTAGCGATGCCTTTACCGGGTCTGCGGCCACCGGTGGATTTCTCGGTGCTACCTTTGCCTATGCCTTTGATCGTGGAGTCAATCGTGGCCTCTACTCGAATGAAGCAGGCCAGGGCTCGGCGCCTATTGCGCATGCGGCGGCGCGCACAGATGAGCCCGCAGATGAAGGTATGGTTTCGATTCTGGAACCTTTTATCGATACCATTATTATCTGTACGATTACCGGCCTGGTAATTCTTTCCTCTGGTGTTTGGCTGGAAAAATTTGAAAATGAATTTCAGCGCGCCGATATGTCATTCGTTGCGGGAAATTACAGTGAAGAAAATCCGGCAGATGTTGAACAGTTATTCGCCTTCCTTAACGGAGATGATTCTAATGTCAGTCGTTATTCCGGTCAGATAAATTTAATTGCCGGGCAGGCCGCGGACGATGGCGATTTCACGCTTATCAGTTCAAGGTCGTTGGCCGAGCATACCGTGTACAGCCGAGCGGAAGAGCCGATTACAGGCAGCCTCACGGTAGTGAATGGTCGTCTGGAAGATACCGAAGTGGTAGTTAGCGGCGAGTCCTTGCTGCATTCGGTGCCGTTGACAACCATGGCTTTCAGCCGGGGCTTGTTTGGGGATTTTGGAAAATACATCGTCGCAATTGGACTAATGCTGTTCGCTTTTTCTACCGCGATTGCCTGGTCTTACTACGGTGATAGGGCAATGACGTATCTGCTAGGTGCAAAATCTGTTCTGCCCTATCGAATAGTCTATGTGCTGGGTTTTTTCTATGCCGCGTTGGCGGATACAACTGTTATTTGGAACGTAGCGCTAATCACCATTGTTCTGATGACCGTTCCCAATCTCATTGGCATAATGTTTATGCATAAAGAGATGAAACGTACCGTGTCCGAGTACTGGAAAAAAACCGACCACGGCAAGCACCGAACCTAAGGTAACCGTTTGGTTGAACGTGGATATTGTGATCGTAGGTAGCTCACTGCCTTGAGCGGCGGGATATTTAGGCTCCCGCCGGCGCGTCTAGTCTAGGCTTCGCCAGGCAATCTAATATTCTCAACCAGTTCTTGAACTTCTGCCGGAGCCTCGGGTGTGAATCTGGACACCGTGTAGGCGAAGAATAGATTTATCATAGTGCCAAGTGTCCCTATTCCTTCCGGTGAAATTCCAAACAACCAGTTGTCTGCCGTGTTTGCCGCAGGGTTGATAAGTTTGAAATAGATAATATAGCTAGCGGTAAAGATAAATCCGGCTGCCATGCCAGTAATGGCCCCTTCCTTGTTCATCTTCTTCTGGAATATGCCTAATACAATGGCCGGGAAGAAGGAAGCCGCGGCCAGACCGAAGGCGAAGGCGACAACTTGCGCGACATAGGCTGGCGGATTCATCCCCACATAGCCGGCAATCAGCACCGCGACAAATATAGATAACCGGGCATAGAGCAATTCCTGTTTCTCGGTAATCGAAGGCATGAAGGTTCGTTTCAACATGTCGTGGGCTACGGAAGTCGAGATCACTAATAATAATCCGGCGGCAGTAGACAAGGCAGCAGCGAGAGCGCCCGCAGTTACCAGTGCGACTACCCAGTTTGGCAGGCCGGCAATTTCCGGGTTGGCCATTACCATGATGTCGGCGCTAACAGTCAGCTCGTTTTTTTCAGCGTCGCCGAGGTATTGAATTTTGCCGTCATTATTTTTGTCATTGAAGCGGATAAGATTGGTAGATTCCCATTTGCTAAACCATTCCGGAACGGCACTATATTCGACGTTACTCACAGAATTGATCAGATTGGTTCGAGCGAATGCCGCTACTGTCGGGGCAGTGGTATACAGTATGGCGATGAAAATAATGGCGTACCCGGCAGATCGGCGAGCGTCGCGTACATTTGGCACGGTAAAGAAGCGAATAATTACGTGTGGAAGGCCCGCCGTTCCGAACATCAGCGCGGCGGTGATAAAAAATACATCCTGGGTGCTGCGCTGTCCTTCGGTGTAAGTAGCAAAGCCCAATTCCTGGCTAAGACCATCGAGCCGGTCGAGTAAGTAGCCACTGCCATCGAGTAGTTCGGAGCCAAAGCCGATTTGTGGTATCGCTTGTCCAGTCATCATTAGAGAGATAAAGATGGCAGGCACCATGAAGGCAAAGATTAACACGCAGTATTGAGCGACCTGGGTGTAGGTGATTCCCTTCATGCCGCCAAGCACGGCGTAGAAGAAGACAATCGCCATGCCGATTATCACGCCGGTGGTAACATCTACCTCAAGGAATCGCGAGAACACGATGCCTGCACCCTGCATCTGGCCACAGACGTAAATGAAAGAAATAACGATGGCGCAAAATACCGCCACCAAGCGAGCTGTCTGCGAGTAATAGCGATCACCAATAAAATCAGGCACGGTAAATTTACCAAATTTACGCAGATAGGGAGCGAGTAACAGAGCCAGCAGTACATAGCCTCCGGTCCAGCCCATTAAATAGAAAGTACCATCTCTTCCCAGAAAGGAGATGAGGCCGGCCATGCCTATGAAAGAGGCGGCCGACATCCAGTCTGCGGCGGTGGCCATGCCATTGGCTATGGGATGAACTCCGCCACCGGCAACGTAGAATTCCTTGGTAGAGCCGGCGCGAGACCAGATTGCGATGCCTATATACAGGCTGAAGGAAAGAACCACGAACACATAAGTCCAGGCTTGAACGCTCATAGCGAATCCCCCTCAGTTTGCTGATTGCTTTCGCCAGAGGATTCCTGATTGTACTTCTCATCAAGTTTGTCCATCGCGCGAATGTAGATAAAGATGAGGGCGATGAAGACCAGAATTGAGCCTTGTTGGGCAATCCAGAAGCCCAGTTTGAAGCCGCCAAATCGAATATTATCCAAGGCGTCGACGAAAAGGATTCCGCAACCAAAGGAAATTAGAAACCAGACGCAGAGCAGAGAAAGTACCAATTTTATATTGGCTTTCCAGTAGGAATGGGCGCGGCTATCAACCATGGTTCACCTCTTATTCTTGTTATTATTGGTTCAGTCCAATTCTCGGAGATCTTTATTCGTTGTCGTATCGGTCAAAGTCGTATCGGTCAAAGTCGTATCGGTCAAAGTCGTATCAGCAGAAATCGTGGCAGTAAAATTTGCTGTAATCGAGAGCTTTTGCGCCTGTTCGACCGCGCAAAGATGTTATCACTTAATATTGGGACCGTATAGATATTGCCCCGTAGCCTGGTAAGTTCAGTTTTTTAGCTGCTCTTGCAGATAGTTTCGAAGTTTATTCCTAAATTTCTCGCGAGAACTCTCCTTCGCGCGACTATATTCCCTCTGCAGCTGTCTCAGTGTCTGTCTCTCCAGTTGAGGATGCAGAGCAAGTAGTGCATTGATCTCGCTATCGCCAGATTCCAAGATTCGCTCGCACCATGATATTAGCTCTGATTGCGGCTTGTCCTTAATCTGTGTCCCATTTTCAATTTGCGTAATGGTCTTATTAATCAACTCATAGTCACAATCGCGCATTAGCTTGCCTATAAACTGCAGCTGACGCCTGCGTGCACCATGGCTATTAGGCAGTCGGTTAAATTCGGCAATCGCAGTAATCAGTACTTCGGCGACAGGCAGTTTGCGTAAAAAGGCAGGACTGTAAGTCGTCAACTTCTGGCCCAGCTTCTGCAGCTCTATGGCTTCTTGTTTGAGTTGGGTTTTGCTGAGAATTTCTGTCTCAGTGTTTAAATCTGTTTCGGGTTTTGATTCCATAGTTTGTAGATCGATATTCTATAAGTAGAAGATTTGTGCGAGTCCGAGAAACGCGAAGAACCCGGTAACGTCTGTCACGGTAGTTAACAGTACAGATCCTGCCAGCGCCGGATCGATATGCATTCGAGCCAGCAGCAATGGTAGATAGGCCCCCGCGAGTGCCGCCATGACAAGATTGATCATCATGGCGGCGGCGATAATGCTGCTCAGCAGCATGTCTTGATACCAGAGGAATGCGATCAGAGAAATAACAAATGACCACAACAGGCCATTTAATACGGCTACTCCCAGTTCTCTGTACAGCAACCAGCGGCTGTTTGATGGACCAATATGTCCCAGCGCCAGACTACGAACCACCAGAGTCAGAGTCTGCGTGCCCGCCACACCACCCATACTGGCAACAATGGGCATTAGCACCGCCAGATACACGACCTTGTCGAGCGTATCCTGAAACAGATAAATCACTGCCGAGGCGAGCACTGCGGTCATCAAATTCACCCCTAGCCAGAGTGCCCGACGCCTTGCCGTTTTTACAACGGGAGCAAAGGTGTCGTCTTCCTCGTCCAGACCCGCCATACTCATCAAGGAGTGTTCGGTGCTGTCCCGAATAACATCGACAACATCATCGATGGTAATGCGTCCCAATAACTTGCCGTTAGTGTCGATGACCGGTGCCGATACCCAATTATGCTGTTCAAATAATTGCGCGACCTGCGTGACGTGCATATCAACAGGTATGGCATCTATGTCTTCACGCATGATGTCCCTAACAGTGCTATTGGGATCGGAAACCAGTATTTCGCGTAAAGGCAGGATACCGAGGAATTCATCTTTCCGATTTACCACGAGGATATTATCAGTCATCTCGGGAATGCTGTCGTGGCGTCTCAAATAGCGTAATACCAGTTCCAGCGTATGCCGGGGACGGACGGTAATGGTGTCCGTATTCATCAGTCCGCCGGCGGTATCTTCATCGTAGGAGAGTATAGATTCAACGCGATGGCGATCCTGAACATCCATTTCCAGTAATACCTGCCTGGCAACCTGATCAGGTAGTTGCTGGAGAATGTCGGCCAGGTCATCGGTTTCCAGCCCCTCAGTCAGTTCCCGCACTTGTTCGGCATTGAGGTCTTTTAGAATATCGTTCTGCAAATCTTCGTTCAGGTACTGAAGTATTTCCCCTTCAGAATCTTTGTCCACAAGTTGCCAGAGCACACTTCTGGTTTTGGGAGGAGAGGATTCCAATAGATGAGCAATACCCGCGGTCGGCAGGGTTTTCAGCATCTGCCGAACCTGATGCAGTGAGCCGCTATCGAGCGCCTGGTTTAGCTCAAACGCGCGGTCATTCTGAATCTGGGATTCCTTTACTTGAGACATGATAATACTCGGCCCTTTGCTTAATATTCCTAAGAGCAAACCTGGGTGCACAGGATTAATTAATCCGGGGGTGGTGTAGATGCCCGAATTGTCTGTTCTTGTTGGGTATTGGTAATTCTACAGCCAATTGTCGAACAAGAGAAATTTGGCTCTTCAAGACATGGCTCAGTCCGGGGAATTGCGCTGTTTACAGCAACACTCGGTGAGGCGGGTAAAGGCTGGAGAGGATTAGAGGACTATTCCCCTTCACCAAAATAATCATTGATGAGAGCGACAATCGAACGCATTGCTTGTTCTTCATCAGCACCATCAACCTCCACATGGATGTCAGTTCCCTGTATGGCCGCCAGCATCATCAGAGACAGGATGCTTTTTCCATCGACCATCTTTTCATGTCCGATTTGAACAGAGCTACTGAAACTGGAGGTAAGCTCGACCAATTTGGATGCGGCGCGGGCATGCAGGCCCGCTTTGTTGATGATGGTTACTTTGTCTTTTAACATACCTATTTGCGTCTATTTAGCCAAGCTCTCTGTGTCTTACTTGAACATTTTTAATGCTGGATGAGAAATGTCTGCCCAGTTTTTCAACTAAGTAGACGGATCGGTGTTGCCCTCCGGTACAGCCCAGGCTGACCGTCATATAGCTGCGGTTATTACTTTCAAATCTGGGCAGCCATTTTTGCAAAAAATCCCTTATGTCGTCATGCATCTGTTGAACTTCAGATTGAGAATCGAGGAAATCAACTACTTCCTTGTCCAGACCAGTAAGAGGCCGCAGTGCAGTGTCCCAATAAGGATTGGGCAAACAGCGAACATCGTATACAAGATCGGCGTCCACCGGAAGCCCATTTTTATAACCGAAGGATTGAAACAGCAGGGCCAGGCCGGATTCGCTGTTATCTATCATGCGGTTCTTAACCACATCTCGCAGTTGATGCAGGGACATAGAACTGGTATCGATAGAATGGTTTGCCATGACTGAGATGGCTTCCAATAAGCCTGACTCTTTATCGATGGCCTCTCTTAAGCCGAGAGTATCCGTAGTCAGGGGATGTTTACGGCGGCTTTCGCTAAATCGTTTAAGCAATGTCTGACTGTTTGCATCCAGAAAAATGATTTCCGTCGGCAGGTCTTTTTCTTTTAGTTCTTTAATAATAGCGGGGACTTGTAGCAAATCTGCTGAAATATTTCTCGCATCTATGCTCACGGCAACATTCGGTATGCCTGTCGAGTCCGAGGAAATTCGGTCGACAAGAGATGGCAGCAAACTTGCTGGTAAGTTATCTATGCAGTAATACCCGCGATCTTCAAGGATATGAAGAACAGTACTTTTGCCAGAGCCAGATCTGCCACTGATAATGGTTAGCTTCATCGCCTTCGACCCGAATAAGTTAGCGAATAGCTAACTGTAAAATAAACTAGTAGAAAGAACCAGTAGTAGAAAGAACCAGCAGTAGAAAGAACTAATAGTAGAAAGAACTAATAGCAAGACAGGCTAGTAGGTGATCGCTATATTGTATAGATCCTCACTGTCGTGAGTATGTCTTAATGTATAACAAAAATCGTCATCGCTAAATAATCTCGCCAGACCGGCGAGGGTCTGGACGTGCTCGTCAGTTTTCAATTCAGGCACGATGAGCACGAAAAGCAGGTCTACGGGCTTACCGTCCAGTGCATCAAAATCAATAGCTTTGTCCAGTGTTACCAGAGCGCCAACAATTTTTTCGCTGCCTGCGATGCGGCAATGAGGAATAGCTATGCCATTACCCAGGCCGGTGGTGCCCAATTGTTCCCTGGCCAGCAACGCATTAAATACTTCAGTTGGTTCGAGGCCGGGGATATCTTTGGATACCAACTCACTGATTTTGTTTAAGATTCGCTTTTTGCTTACGCCGTCAATTTTACAATAACATCGTTCAGGGGTAAGTATGTCTTCCAATTGCATTGCTGATATTTCTCTACTTGGTCAATTTTATCTGTTGTCGGGTATTGTATTCGATAGGCAACTGGTTCAGTTGCATTATTAGCCAGCCAATCGTTTTCTTTCATTCGAGGGTGGAATAGAAAGGGATTCTCTGTATTTTGCGATTGTACGTCTGGCGACGTTTATGCCTTTTTCTTCCAGTAATTCCGTAATTTTGCTGTCGCTTAGAGGCTTTACTGTATTCTCTGCAGCTACCAGTTTTTTAATGATGGCTCGAATTGCAGTTGAAGAGCATTCGCCGCCACCCTTGGTTGAAACATGACTCGAAAAAAAGTACTTAAGTTCGAAAATTCCTCTCGGGGTGTGCATATACTTTTGTGTAGTCACTCGAGAAATAGTCGATTCATGCATGCTCACGGCTTCAGCAATATCATGCAGTACCAAGGGTTTCATGGCCTCTTCGCCATACTCGAGAAAGCCTTTCTGATGTTCAACAATTCGTGTAGACACTTTCATTAGAGTTTCATTGCGACTCTGCAGGCTTTTAATAAACCATCGAGCTTCTTGCAGATTATCTCTAAGATAATTATTCTCATCGCTGGAATCGGCGCGTTTAACCAGAGAGGCATAACTGTTGTTAATTCGGATCTTTGGCGCTGTTTCCGGATTTAGCTCAACCAGCCATTTGCCTGAACTGTTGTCTTTGCTGACGAGAACGTCTGGCACTATATAGCTTGTGGAGGGCGGTGAAATATCCGAGCCGGGCCTTGGGTTCAGGCTCTCAATGATTGTGATGGCCTCGGCCAGATCGGCTTCTTTGAGTTTGGTGCGGCGCATTAGCTGGGCATAATCTCGATGCGCTAACAAATTTATATGTTCGCCGACAATAAGCTTTGCATTGCGAATTTTCTGCTCATGCTCGCCGGCAGCATATTGATTTAATTGAATCGTTAAGCATTCCGATAAGTCTCGATAACCTACGCCAACAGGATCGAATTGCTGAATTCTATGCAATACGGCCAGTATTTCATCCTGTTCGATTTCCAGTTCCGCATCGAATCCGCTGTGCAGAGATTCGATATCGACAGTTAGCATGCCATTGACATCGATAGCATCGATGATGGATAGCGCAATAGAATGATCTTGTTCGGATATATGGGTTAGATTGAGCTGCCAAAGAAGATGATCTTGAAGCGTGTCTATCGCGGTATTACGAGATTCGAAATCCAGCGAACTACCCTCGAACGAGGTGCTGGGTGTGTGTGTGCCGGGATCGGGATAGATATCATCCCAATTGGTATCCACTCCCAGATCACCAGGCATTTCATCTTGCCAGGTAGCGTCATCGCTATTTAACTCGGCACTCTCTCGTGGCTCACTTTGCCCATCCGGGGTTTCCTTTGGGTCATCGTTATTGCCAGTTTTCGGATCTGGAGTGGCGTCTTCATCATCACCGTATTCGATCAATTCCAGCATCGGGTTTGCTTCCAATGCCAGGTGAATTTCTTGTTGCAGGTCCAGGGTAGAGAGTTGAAGAAGGCGAATAGCTTGCTGCAGCTGGGGGGTCATGGTCAATTGTTGACCCATCTTGAGTTGCAGCGAAAGTTTCATGTGAAATACGTCTACTGGAGAGTGGTTAAATTAGTGATGATGAGGGTTGAAACAACGTTAACTTGATTAGGCAAAGGTCGAGTATAGCAAGATTCATGCCTCATTTGCATAGCCTTTTTAATCGCTAGGAAAGAGGCGGGATTCGTCTAGGCGGCGGGATTAGGCTCGAGCGAGTGGCGTTAATGCCGGGGTCAGAATTGGAACTGATCTCCAAGATAAACTTCTCGTACTTTCTGGTTACTTAATATCGCCTGGGCATTGCCTTCCGCAATAATTTGCCCTTCGCTGACGATGTAAGCTTTTTCGCAAATATCCAGAGTTTCACGAACATTGTGATCCGTAAGAAGAATTCCTATATTACGGGATTTTAGATGCTGGATGATTCGCTTTATATCACTCACAGATATAGGGTCTACGCCGGCAAAGGGCTCGTCCAGCAATA
>JABMOK010000131.1 GCA_013204155.1 Pseudohongiella sp.
ACAGCTATCGTCTGCATTCATACTTGGGTTATGTATGCCCAAATCAATATGAATCAGATACGACTGGATTAAAGAAAGTTGCTTAACTGGGTTGCAAAGAAAAGCTGGACCACGTCAACCTGCTCATAGATGAATCTCAAGCCGTGGCGGCTACAGATACAGCCAATAAACTGAACATCCCCTTCGTTACCCACATTGTGGCAAATGGTTTACTCGACGAACAGTCAATTGCCGTTGCCGCCGCAGACGAATTCGGTGTCCCCATGTTGGACCTGCTTGCCTTTGATCTACAAAACTGTCCCCAGCAGCTGGTAGACATTAAATTGCTCAAAAGGCACAAAATCTTACCCCTCTACCGGCGCAAGAGTAGCCTATATTTGGCCGTTTCAGACCCAGGCAATATCGCGGCGTTAAACGAAATCAAATTCCACACAGGGCTGAATGTCGAAGTAATCGTTGTCGAAGACGAAAAACTGGGCACAGCAATTACTACGCTCGGTCAGCGACAGGAGAAAAGTTATGCCGCCGTACATGGCTTGGAAAATGTAGATCTGCAAAGCATTGAAATAGACTCTGCACAAAAAGAAGAATCAGAAGAACAGTTAATCGGTGTAGATGAAACACCGTTAGTGCGCTTCATTAACAGCTTACTACTCGATGCATTCAAAGCTGGCGCCTCTGATATTCATTTTGAGCCCTATGAGAAAACCTATCGCGTACGCTTTCGAATAGATGGCGTGTTGCATGAAATTACCCGCCCGCCCATTAAACTAACCGGTCGCCTGGCATCCAGAATAAAAATAATGTCGCAGCTAGACATAACAGAAAAACGCCTTCCGCAGGATGGGCGCATCAGAATTAAATTATCCAAAAACCGCAGGGTCGATCTAAGGGTCAACACGCTTCCGACTCTATGGGGTGAAAAAATAGTGCTCAGAATTCTTGATCCGAAAATCACATCGCTCGATATAGAAACGCTGGGCTTGGAAAAACGACAGAAACAACATTATCTACAAGCCCTGACCAGGCATCAGGGACTAATTCTGGTAACAGGCCCTACCGGCAGCGGGAAAACTGTTTCCCTGTATAGTGGACTGAATATTCTAAATACTTCGGAACGAAACATATCGACAGTAGAAGACCCGGTCGAAATAAACATCGAAGGCATCAATCAGGTATCTGTGAATTGCAGAATCGGCCTCGGCTTTGCGACCGCGCTACGGGCCTTTCTGCGCCAGGATCCAGACATCGTCATGGTAGGCGAGATTCGCGATCTGGAAACGGCGGAAATTGCTGTTAGAGCCGCCCAGACCGGCCATTTGGTATTGTCTACCTTACATACCCTGAATGCCGTCGCAACAATCTCTCGACTTCGCAGCATGGGTATCCCGGCATTCAATCTGGCGAACACCATTAGCCTGATTATCGCGCAAAGATTAGCCCGCAGGCTTTGCGAACATTGTAAAGAAAGCGTAGAACTTCCCGAAAACAGCTTGCTAGGTGAAGGATTTAAGCGCCAACAATTGCCAAATCTTCAGCTATTCCGCGCGGTGGGCTGCAGCCTTTGCCGGGAAGGTTATAAAGGCAGAGTCGGTTTTTATGAAGTAGTTCCTATTTCTGCAAGCCTCTCAAGGATTATCATGGGCAATGGAGACTCGATTCAGCTGGCGGAGCAGGCAAAAATGGAAGGACTCTTGAATTTGCGCGAATCTGCCTTGCTCAAAGTTGGACTCGGATTGACCAGTCTGGAAGAGGCTAACAGACTGACTTAATACATAATTATGCAATGCCGTGCTATAGTCCGGATCATTGTAAATCTGCTGCACGATTTCGTTGAGGTGATGCATGGCAACTGAAGTGGCACAAACTGTATACCTTTGGCAGGGAACCGATAAAAACGGCAACAAGTCCAAAGGGGAAATCCAGGGCAGCAGTCAGGCGCTGGTTAAAGCGCAACTCAGAAAGCAAGGCGTCAATCCCACTCGGGTCAAGCGTAAAGCAAAAAGCCTGTTCGGCCCCTCGAAGAAAAAAATCAAGCCCGGCGACATCGCCGTGTTCACGCGACAACTGGCGACAATGATAAAGTCTGGCATACCCCTGGTTCAAGCATTCGAAATTGTCGGGGAGACTCTTGAAAATCCCTCAATGAGAGAGCTGGTTATGACCATCCGAGGTGATGTGGCGGCGGGTAATAGCTTTGCCGATAGTATTCGTAAACACCCTCGCCATTTTGATGAACTGTTTTCTAACCTTGTCGATGCAGGAGAACAATCGGGCGCATTGGAAACCATGCTTGATCGTCTCGCTACCTATAAAGAAAAATCTGAGGCACTAAAATCTAAAATCAAGAAGGCTATGAACTACCCTATAGCTGTTGTGGTAATAGCGTTGGTTGTTACGGCTATATTATTGATCAAGGTTGTACCTCAGTTCGCCGAAACATTTTCCAGCTTCGGAGCAGAGCTGCCAGCCTTTACCCTGTTTGTATTGAAATTATCAGACCTGGCAATCGCACACTGGTGGAAGGCATTAGCAGTCATCGTAATATCCGCTTATAGTTTCTCTGAGGCAAAACATAGATCTCCGGCATTTGCCCAGCTGATAGACAGAATTTCATTAAAGCTTCCTGTTGTGGGACCAATACTCAATAGCTCCTGCTACGCCCGTTTTACACGAACTCTCTCCACCACATTCTCGGCCGGCGTGCCTCTGGTCGATGCTCTGGAATCGGTAGCGGGGGCAACTGGCAACATCGTGTATTCAAACGCCACTCGAAAAATTAGAGACGATGTCACTACCGGGCAACAATTGAACTTCGCGATTAAAAATACCTCTCTATTTCCCACCATGATTACTCAGATGGTTGGCATCGGAGAAGAGTCAGGCGCTCTGGATTCAATGCTGGACAAGTGCGCTATCTATTACGAAGCTGAAGTTGATAACGCTGTTGACGGCTTAACTGCTCTCATGGAACCAATGATCATGGCTGTACTGGGAGTTCTCGTTGGCGGATTGATGATTGCGATGTACTTGCCGATTTTCCAACTCGGCTCTGTCATGTAAGCTGTGCATCCGGGAATGGAAATTATAAATCTTATTTCGTCCACCCCTGTATTGTTCATAACAATCTGTGCGGTATTAGGGCTTCTGGTTGGCAGTTTTCTTAACGTGGTTGCCTATCGGCTGCCGATAATGTTGCAGAGGGAATGGAAAGAGCAATGCTGCGAGTATCTGCAAATTGAAAATACCAATCCAGACAGCAATGAATCTTCTGCAAAATTTAAAATTTTCAACCTGCAGAAACCTGACTCTCATTGCCCTCAATGTAATCACCCGATAAAGCCTTGGGAGAACGTCCCGCTAATCAGCTATTTGTTTCTTGGTGGCAAATGCTCCAATTGCAAAAGCAGAATCTCTCTGCGCTATCCCTGCGTGGAATTTGTATCCGGTGTATGCTCTGCTCTGGTCGCCTCAAGTTTCGGTGCCACATGGCTTACATTGGCATTGTTACTGCTTTGCTGGTCACTAATCGCACTCACCCTGATCGACTTTGATCATCAGTTGCTGCCGGACAATATAACCATTCCTCTGCTGTGGTTAGGCCTGCTGGTAAACACCCTCGATCTAGGTTTCGGCGTCAGCCTGCGCGATGCAGTGATAGGGGCAATTGCCGGCTATTTGCTGCTGTGGGCCGTCTACTGGCTATTTAAACTGGCTACCGGCAAGGAAGGCATGGGCTATGGCGACTTTAAGCTGCTAGCGGCTCTAGGAGCCTGGATGGGATGGCAGAGCCTGCTACCCATCATCATACTTTCATCACTGGTGGGAGCCGTCTTCGGCATTGCCATGATTATTTTCATGGGCAGAGACCGATCCATACCTATGCCATTCGGGCCATTCCTCACCGGCGCGGGGTTCATCATGCTTATCTGGGGTTCGCAATTGAGTTCATTCTATATGAACACTATTGTTGGGTAGTTAGGATTATGCTGAATAACCGCAATTTTGTCGTGGGTCTAACCGGGGGAATTGGAAGCGGAAAATCTACGGTGGCTGCGATGTTTCTAGCCTATGGCATTGAGGTGATTGATGCCGATCAGCTAGCAAGAGAGGTAGTGAACCCTGGCACCGACGCGCTGCAACAAATAAGCAAACATTTTGGCGAAGCCATACTGGATCCCGACGCTGAATTAAACCGACAGAAACTACGTGAAATTGTCTTTTCCGACACGGCCGAGAAAGACTGGTTAGAAAAGCTACTCCATCCCTTGATTGCCGAACTAATGAAGACGCGTCTGGAAAACTCAACTTCTGTGTACTGTATCCTCGAGTCACCCTTGCTGCTGGAATCGAATCAGCATGAAATGGTCAACAGAATTCTGCTTGTCGACGTCAGCGAACAAATCCAGCTGAGCAGAACCTTACAACGAGACCAAAGTAATGCCGCTACAATAAAGGCAATTATTGCAGCACAAATCAGCCGCGAGGAACGCCGGAAAAGAGCCGATGATATTATCGAAAATGAAACCGATATTGACGCACTACAAATCAGAGTCGCTGAGCTTCACGAAAAATATACTGCCCTGGCTAAACAATATGAGTAACACCAAACTGAAGTCTGTTGACTGTCCTACCTGCCATAAACAAGTTGAGTGGACTGAGAAAAGCGAGTTTCGACCTTTCTGCAGCAAACGCTGCAAATTAATCGACTTCGGAGATTGGGCCAGCGAGAAGATAAGTATCCCAGGAGAGGCAAACTACCCTGTTACCGATGAAGACAGGGACCAGTAAGCGCCTTTATTTGATTAAAAAATTACTAAAGCGGTGTCCCTGCAAAGGTAGAAATCCCCGCTATCCCGCTACCCCCATGGGCACGAGCGGTTATGAGATCATTTCTGCTCACCCCTCCAAGCGCATAGACGGGGACACTCGCCTGATTCGCCAACTCCCTAAAAGCTTGCCAGCCCAATATCCGCTCACGGGTATATTTTTTCGTGTCTGCCACCGGAGACAGAAACACAAAGTCAGCCTCTAAGGTCTCGGCGTGTTTGAGCTCTTCCAGCGTATGACACGAGGCACTGAATAGCAGGTTCTGATCTATTGGACGCTTTTTCAGGCTCATCAGCCGCTGGGAGGACGCGTGATAGTCGAGCGCTTTTGCTTGCAGGCTAATAGCCATGTCCTGATTAAACATCAACTTAGTGCCTGCCAGCAGACATTGCGCCTGAGCCCACTCAAACCATTCCAGATAAGTGTGGCCATCCAGTTTTTTCTGTCTAAATTGAATGATTCGCAAATTCTGACTTAACAGCCGCTGGATTAGCTGCGTCAGCTCGGCAAAGTTTGCGACATCGGGAGTTATGGCAATCTCAGCCGGAAGATTAAGCGTTCGTATTATGCCGGCATTAGCCGCTGGGAAGTCCGCCTCATTCAAATTTTGAATCGCACGCCACTCGATAGCCTGTCCTTCACGACCGCGGGGAGTGCCTCGATACTCGGTAATCTGCCATACATCCAATACAACGGATTTATCGGCATAGTGGTGTTTGATTTTTTTAAGCGGGAAGCAATTCTGAACATCAATTCCTAATTCCTCTGCGAATTCTCTCCTGAGTGCACACAGGGCATCTTCGCCTGCCTCGAGCTTGCCTCCCGGAAATTCCCATAAACCCCCTTGATGGCTCTGCGCTGGGCGCAACGAGATTAGAACCTCATTCGAGGAATTGACGATGACGCCGACGGCAACATGAATAAAGGCGAGCTCTGTCAAGGAGAGTAACTGACCTCATGAAATGAATTCTGCGCAAGCGCTATAGCCCTTGCGCCATTAGACTGGAGTATAGCAAACACCGCGCTGCCGCCAATCTCTTGCAGAAATTTTTGTGACAGACTTAACTCCGATAATCCGCGTTGATTTGCACATAGTCATGGGAAAGATCGCAAGTAAACACCGAGGTACTCGCTTCTCCGCGGGCCAGCTTTATTTCAACAAAGATTTCATCCTTGTCCATCTCCGCCTGCCCCATGCTCTCGGTGTAGTTTACATCCACGGCACCATTGCTAACCAAGCGGACATCTCCCAGAGAAATGGTAACAGCCTCAATATTCAAATCCTCTATTCCTGCACGACCAACGGCCGCAAGAATTCTTCCCCAATTCGGATCCGCTGCAAAAAAAGCCGTTTTCACCAAGGGTGACTCAGCCACCGCGTAGGCAACACGGAGACATTCTTCCAACGATGCTCCCTGACTAACCTTGATGGTCATAAATTTACTGGCGCCTTCCGCGTCTTTGATTAATGCCGTAGCCAATTCCAGAAAAACCGCGTTCAGCGCCTCAGCAAATGCTATCGCCACATCGCCATCGACATCCTCAATCTTCAGCGCACTCTTTCCCGTAGCAACTAACATACAGCTGTCATTGGTAGAAGTATCCCCGTCTACAGTAATCCGATTAAACGAATGCTGAACAGCGGCGGACAAAAATCTGGACAAAATTGCCTTATCAATTTGCGCATCAGTAAAGACGAATCCTAACATAGTGGCCATATTGGGTTTTAACATGCCAGAACCTTTTGCGATTCCGGTAATGGTGACAGTGGTACCTGCCAGTTCAATCTGTGCTGACGAAATCTTGGGCCGCGTGTCCGTGGTCAGTATCCCTTTGGCGGCTTCGGGCCAATTGCGATCTGAGAGTCTTGCCAAGGCTTGTGGAATAGCCTGAATGATTTTATTGACTGGAAGAGCTTCGCCAATTACGCCTGTTGAGAAGGGCAGTACTTGCTCTGGGCTCACCTGCCCCAGATCGGCCAGCGCCTGACAGCAACTTATTGCAGCCGCCTCGCCTGCCTTGCCAGTGCCGGCATTGGCATTGCCTGTGTTGATAAGAAAATAACGGCTGCTTGCCTGCTGTAGATGTTGTCTGGAAATCGACACCGGTGCCGCACAGAAAGCATTCTGGGTGAATACCCCAGCAACATTTGATTGCTCTGGAATTTCAATTAACACCAGATCGAGCCGGTTTTCATAGCGTATATTACTTTCAACCGCGGCTAGCCGAACACCTGCAACAGCATGAACTTCCCCGAGCTTTCCATCTCCAACCGCCATTGTTCTAATTCCTTAAGTCTTTGTTTTTACGTTATTTTTCCGTGGCAAGCCTTATACTTTTTAGCCGAACCGCAAGGACAGGGATCATTGCGCCCCACCTTAATCATGTCTCGCACAAACGGAGCCGGTCTCTGTGCTGACTGAGATTCAGCCGCCGCCTGCCCGGCATCTCCTGCCACGGCGTCTGACAATGCCGAGGCTGCCTGATGCTGGAAATTAACCCGTTCTCTCGCCCGCTCTTGCTCGCGCTGGCGCTCGATTGCATCAGCTTCATCATCCTGGCGAATTTTTACATGACTCAGAACCTTAATTACTTCCTGTTGCAAATTAGCCATCAACTCCTGAAAGAGAGCGAAGGCTTCTCGCTTATATTCCTGCTTGGGATTTTTTCCGGCATAACTACGAAGAAATATACCCTGCCGTAAATGATCCATCGTTGCCAGATGATCTTTCCATAGACCATCCAGAATTTGCAAGGTTATTTGTTTTTCAAAAAGCCGCATCTTGTCACCCACGGCTGTCGATTTCTGTTCATACTCTTGCGTAAGAATTTCATCTATTTTTTGTTTAAGTTGCTCTTCATAGAGCTGATCATCTTCATCCAACCACTGCTGAATAGCCTGTTTACTGGAAAATTCTGTCTCAATAGATTGTTCCAAACCCGCAACATCCCACTGCTCCGGAACACTCTGTGGAGGAATATACTCATCGACCAACTGTCCCACGACATCTGTTCGCATATCGGTCAGCAGTTCAGAGATATCATCGCTGGCCATTAACTCATTCCGTTGACGATAAATAATTGTGCGCTGATCGTTCGCGACATTATCGTATTCCAGTAATTGTTTTCGAATATCGAAATTTCGTCCTTCTACTTTACGCTGTGCTTTCTCGATAGACCGAGTCACCATACCATGTTCAATCGCCTCACCATGTTCCATCCCCAGCCGACGCATAAAATTCTTAACACCATCGGTGGCAAAGATCCGAAGCAAATTATCTTCCATCGATAAATAGAATCTGGAATATCCTGGATCACCCTGACGACCCGAACGACCTCTCAATTGATTGTCAATACGGCGAGACTCATGCCTCTCTGTTCCCGCAATATGCAAACCCCCGGCAGCAATAACCTGATCGTGACGTAACTGCCATTCTGCTTTAATTTTTTCAATCTGTTGCTCTGAAGGATTTTCCAACTCAGCAACTTCCGCCTCCCAATTACCACCTAAAACAATATCCGTACCACGACCCGCCATATTGGTCGCAATGGTGACTACGCCCGGCCTTCCCGCCTGAGCAATAATCTGCGCTTCTCTTTCATGAAACTTGGCATTCAAGACTTCGTGCGCAATATTTTGTTTATTCAAAAACCTGGACAATATTTCAGAGGTATCAATCGATGCCGTACCGACCAAAACAGGGGCGCCCTTGGCACTCATCTCGGTGATGTCTTTGACTATCGCTTCGAGCTTTTCTTCCATGGACAGGAAAATAAGATCATTCGCATCAATTCGAATCATTGGCTGATTAGTTGGGACAACCACAACATTTAATCCATAAATCTGGCTAAACTCAAAAGCTTCCGTATCGGCAGTACCAGTCATGCCAGCAAGTTTGTTATACAGACGGAAGTAGTTCTGAAAGGTGGTTGATGCCAGCGTTTGACTCTCGCTTTGAATATCCAGGCCTTCCTTTGCCTCCAGAGCCTGATGCAAGCCCTCTGAAAGTCTTCTTCCCTCCATCGTTCTACCGGTGTGCTCATCAATGAGTACAATGTGCTTGTTCTGGACTATATATTCGATATCCTTGTTAAACAGATAGTGCGCCTTCAGAGCGGCATGAACATGATGTAACAACGATAGATTAGTAGCGGAATATAATGACTCGCCTTCATCAAGGAGCTTTTTCTGAATTAGTAGTTCCTCAACAAATTCATGCCCCGATTCTGTCAACTCTATCTGGCGAGTCTTTTCATCGACGCTAAAATGACCCGATTCCTCCGGGACAAAACTTTTGTCCATCATCTCCATCTTGGTTTTTTCAGCTTTGACACCTTTTTCCAATTTAGGGATTAGTGCATTGATCGCCGTATACAGTTTGGAACTATTCTCCGCTGCACCCGAAATAATAAGAGGGGTTCTTGCTTCGTCGATTAGAATCGAGTCAACCTCATCGACAATGGCAAAATTCAATTCTCGTTGCATTTTGTCATCGAGCCGAAATGCCATATTGTCACGCAGATAATCAAAGCCGAATTCGTTATTAGTGCCATAAGTTATTGATGAATTGTAGGCCGCCTTTTTCTCTTCCGGATTTTGGTTAGATTTGATAATGCCTACACTCAAACCAAGAAATTCATAAAGAGGACGCATCCAGTTAGCATCTCGTTCGGCGAGATATTCATTCACAGTTACAACATGCACACCCTTGCCCGTAAGACCATTCAGATAAGCTGGCAACGTCGACATCAGTGTTTTACCTTCGCCGGTTCTCATCTCGGAAATACTCCCTTCGTTGAGTACAATTCCGCCTACCATCTGCACATCGAAGTGGCGCATCCTCATAACGCGTTTACCCGCCTCGCGCACAACCGCAAATGCCTGGGGGAGTATTGATTCAAGTGACTCACCGGAATCAAATCTTTGCCTGAATTCCGCGGTTTTCGCTTTTAACTCATCATCATTCAGAGCCTGAAATTCTTCCTCGAAAGAATTAACAATAGCCACACTTCGTTGAATTTTTTTCAGTTTTCTTGAGTTACTGCTACCAAATATTTTGTTAAATATGCTCATGATGCTCAATTTGTAAGTAAGTAGTTAATTTAAGTAGACTGGCCGCAACCACAGATATCTCTGTAGCGCTCGAGCAATCGAAAAGAATGCGTATTGTGGAGGGGGATTATCTAGCGGTGCGGTGTATATAAGCAGCAGGATCGACAATCCTGCCATTCTTGTAGACTTCAAAATGCACATGAGGACCAGTAGAACGACCGGTGGACCCTACCAGTGCAATAGTTTGACCTTTGTTTACGATATCACCAACACCTACCAGCAGCTTTTCTGAGTGAGCATATCGGGTAGTAAAACCATTGCCATGATTAACTTCAACCATGAGACCATAACCGGTTCTTGGCCCCGACCAGGTGATCACCCCTGCAGCTACCGTATGAATATCCGCGCCAGCCTTGCCAGTGCTAAAGTCCATACCACCGTGAAAAGCCAACTTACCGGTAAATGGATCGGCGCGTTGGCCAAACCGAGAGGCTATCCAGCCACTATCTAATGGGCGTCCAGCGATAAATACATCTGACTGAATCTTGCGATCCGTCATTAAGCCTTCAAGAACCTCCAACTGCTGTTGACGATCTTCAAGTTGCCGTTCGAGTTGATACACAGCATCCATAAAACCTGCCGTTGTATAGGCTTCAGAACTTCCGGTTTCAGGCCCACCAATGGTAACTGAATTACTGAAATCAAATTCACCGGTGTCCAGCTTGGCAATTGTGGTGATTCTCTCACCCATCGCATCCAGACGAACAAGTCTGGCCTGCAGCATGGCCAATCGCAGGGTAAGAGCCTCTATCTGTTGCTCAGATTCCTGCTTTATGTCGGCTACTTGTGCCGTTTGCAGCTTGATCTGCCGATCCCAATTTTCGGCTGATTTCGCTGTGATAATGTCGGGATGTTGGGACAGCGCTAACTGATAGCCGAAATAGCCGAGTGCAACCGGGGTACCTAACAGGCACAGGGAGAGAAGGGTTTTAAGCCACCCTTTGAGGACGATAGTTTTAGTGTGACCGTGACGCTGGTCGACTAGAATTACTTTCATTGTTTAAGCGAAATTCCCGGAAACCCGATCAGTATACTAGGGGTTAACGCGAGAAACTTCAATGCAAAGAAAATATTCTAATTAGATCAAAGAGTTAGACGATATTATATGACCTTAGATAGCCTGGACGGCCTTAGATAGCTTGGGTGGCTTAGATAGCCCTGCCCTGGATAGCCTTAGGTAGGTCCTAGGCCGCCAGCACCGGTTTCATATAGGATATCGGCACATTTATTTCTTTATCGAAACTGACAATTTCCCAGGCATCTGTATTTAATTCGAGCTTTCTTAACAATTCATTATTGAGGGCATGCCCGGATTTATATCCCTTGAACTCACCTATCAAACTGTTACCCAGAAGATACAAATCGCCTATTGCATCGAGAATTTTATGCTTGACGAATTCGTCTTCATACCTCAATCCATCCTCATTGAGGACCTTATAATCGCCTACAGCAACGGCATTATCCATGCTCGCGCCAAGGGCCAGATTTCGATTCCGCAGTTCTTCAAATTCGTGCATAAAACCAAAGGTTCTCGCTCGGCTGATTTCCTTCACGAACGATGTGCTGGAGAAGTCTATGGTGGCGCTCTTGGTGTGCTTCTTATAGACCGGGTGATCGTACAGTAATGTGTAACTCACCTTAAAACCATCGAAGGGCTCAAGACTTACCGCCTTATCACCTTGCTTTATATACAATGGCTTCTTGATCTTGATAAATTTTTTCGGCGCTGGCTGCTCTTCAATGCCTGCTGACTGAATGAGAAATACGAAGGGGCCCGCGCTGCCATCCATAATGGGTACTTCCGGGGCGCTCACATCCACGTAAGCATTATCTATCCCCAGACCTGACATCGCCGACATAAGGTGTTCAATGGTGGATATTTTCACATCGCCTTTGACCAGCGCCGTAGAGAGAGTGGTTTCACCTACATTAGAGGCACGTGCCGCTATCGATACGGGAATAGCCAGATCTATACGGGTAAAAACGATGCCGGTGTTTACTGGCGCAGGTCGCAGGGTAAGATACACTTTCTCGCCTGTATGCAATCCGACTCCGGTGGCTCGAATTACATTTTTTAGCGTTCTTTGTTTTAGCATAGGTCTTCGCTCTGCGTCTTCTGTACTAAGTATTGGGTGGGTATATTCCTCAACACCGGCTGGAGTCAGGGAATTTGGTGCCATCTGCCGCGCTGTAAGGTCATTCAGATTGCGCGCCACTTCCAGTCTTTTACTCGGGCTACCGAGCTGATATCCCTCTGGATGGGACAGGCCAGCAAGCGAATTACTTTCAAGTCACAATAAAAAATCCTACGCTTTAGCAAAGCTGACGCATAGTAACAAAAATGAATGAATAACCCAATATAAGCAATGCATCTGTCAACAGAATATTTGAATCTGCCGGTCTACCCGACTCCTCTCTACAGCGCCCGGAAGAAACCGGGCCTGCGACGCATTCTTGTCCAACTCTCCTTTACAGTCTAATCAGCCTGTTTGCGTAAGAACGCCGGGATATCGAGATAGTCCATGTCAATCTCTCCGCCCACTGCCTTCGCGACCAGCGGCGCCCGCAAGGAACTCTGACGATTTCGCATAATGGCAGGCTTATCGAGTTGCCGATAATCTGTTCTGAGCCCTCTATCGGTATTGTCCACAACTTTTGTGGGCCTGGCATGTTCAGAGCCCAAGCCTGTGGCGACCACAGTCACTCTTATTTCACTTTCCAGGCTTGGATCGATCACGGTGCCTATAACTACGGTTGCATCATCGGAAGCAAACTATTCGATGGTGTCACCAACTTCTGAGAACTCTCCAAGAGACAGATTTTCTCCCGCCGTAATATTCACCAGAATACCCCGCGCTCCTTGTATATTCACATCCTCCAGCAGTGGGCTCCGAATAGCCGCTTCGGCCGCCTCACGGGCACGATCCGGCCCAGATGCAGTGCCAGTACCCATCATCGCCATACCCATCTCAGACATGACGGTTTTCACATCGGCGAAATCCACATTAATCATTCCGGGATTCATGATCAGATCGGCGATACCTTTAACCGCACCCAACAAGACATCGTTCGCTGCCTTGAAGGCCTCTAATAAAGTGGCGTCCTTACCCAGAACGTCTAACAGTTTTTCATTGGGAATGGTGATCAACGAATCGACATGTTGACTCAGTAGTCTGATCCCTTCTTCCGCGACAGCTGCCCTCTTCTTTCCTTCGAAAGGAAAAGGTCGAGTCACTATTGCCACCGTTAAAATACCCATTTCTCTTGCGACCTCGGCCACTATTGGCGCCGCACCTGTTCCTGTGCCTCCACCCATTCCTGCCGTGATGAACACCATATCCGCACCGGATAAGATCTCGGCAATTTCATCCCGATCCTCCAGCGCTGCCTGTCTACCAATCTCAGGATCGGCTCCTGCACCCAGACCTTTGGTGATATTACTGCCCATCTGCAAAATAGTCTTTGCACTCAGATTATTCAGAGCTTGGGCATCTGTGTTTGCACAAATGAATTCCACCCCTTCAACCTTGTTATTAATCATGTGACGAACAGCATTGCCGCCACCTCCTCCAACGCCTATGACTTTTATTTCAGCGCTTTGTGCTACGTTCTCGACTAATTCAAACATATAGCCTCCCTTATTATTTAAAATTCTTTAACTTGTATTGGATTTTGTTTTTAACCGTGAATTAGAAATTACCCCGGAACCAGTTCTTTACCCTATCTACGATATGTATTTTTGCTTCGCGACTTGAATCTATTCCGCCCCTTTCCTGAAACTGTTTTAAACCATATAGCAATAAGCCAACGCCGGTAGAATAAATCGGGTTTCTTACAATATCGGCTAATCCAGTGACATTATGAGGCGCTCCTATCCGCACCGGCGCATGAAATATCTCTTCAGCCAGATCAATGACACCTTCCATCTTGCTCGTTCCTCCAGTGAGAACTATGCCGGCGGCGAGCAAGTTTTCAAAACCGCTACGCTGGAGCTCGGCCTGCACCAAAGTGAATAATTCGTCGTAGCGAGGTTCCACCACTTCTGCCAGGGCTTGTCTGGAAAGTTCTCTAGACGGCCGGTCTCCCACGCTGGGAACCCTAATGCTTTCATCCGCGCTCGCTAACTGGGTAAGCGCGCATGCATACTTGATCTTTATCTCTTCGGCATTTTCAGTCGGAGTGCGCAACGCCATGGCTATATCATTGGTAACCTGGTCTCCGGCAATCGGTATTACACCGGTATGACGAATTGCGCCGTCTGTGAAAATAGCAATATCTGTAGTGCCGCCCCCTATGTCGACAAGGCACACCCCCAACTCTTTCTCATCTTCGGTTAGCACTGCGTAACTTGACGCCAATTGCTCGAGAATTATTTCTTCAGTCACCAGCCCGCATCGTTTGATGCACTTCTCGATATTTTGTACGGCGTTAATTGCGCAGGTCACCAGATGTACTTTCGCTTCCAGCCTGACACCAGACATTCCCAAAGGCTCTTTAACCCCCTCTTGAGAGTCGATAATGTATTCCTGAGGAAGTATGTGTAAAACTTTTTGATCTGCGGGAATGGCAACCGCCTGTGCGGCATCGATAACTCTTTCGATGTCCGCCTTCATCACCTCGCCATCACGGATCGCAACAATTCCATGAGAGTTCATGCTGCGAATGTGGCTTCCCGCAATTCCAGCAAAGACCGAATGTATTTGGCAGCCGGCCATTAGCTCTGCCTCTTCGATCGCTCGCTGAATAGATTCGACAGTGGACTCAATATTCACCACCGTCCCTTTCTTCAGTCCACGTGAGCGATGGCTTCCAATTCCTACTATGTCGAGACCGCCGTTAGCATTGATTTCACCAACAATAGCGACTACCTTCGACGTCCCAATGTCTAATCCCACTATCATATTCGCGCCTGCTGATGTATTCATAAGCAGAACTCTCCGGGTAGCGATCGCCCGTTGGATTTTGTATTTGCGTGATGCACTAGATTCACCTTACTGCTACTCCTGCTACTCCTGTTAAATCCTGTTCCCTGCTTTTTATTGCTATACCGTTGCCGTATCTTAAGTCGACAGCGTGAAACCTCGACGATTGAGCAAGAGACTGCATGTCATAAAAATCAACAAACCGCTGCACCTTCTCAATTACATTATTTCGACCTGCGACAACTTGCATTGCTTCATTTAACGTCAGCTCCCAACTTCCTCGCCGGCTTAAACTCAGGCCCGACAGTCTCAATCCAGAGGGGAATAGAATTTGGCTAAGTTTTTGATATTGCTGCATCACCTCCCGCTGTAACTGATCCGGCCCTGTTAACAAGGGTAACGTTAATAGGCTTTCTGCCCCCAACGGCTCGAATATTTCGCCATATTGATTGAGCAATTGATTGCCTCCCCATCTGGCTATCGCCACCTGCTCAGTCAACTGCAGGGATAAGGTATCTGGCCAAACTCGCTTTACCGAAGCCTCTAAAACCCATGGATGCTGTTTCAGTTTTTCCTTTACTCCCTCAACATCAAAATCGAAGAAGCCATTCCCCATAAACGAAGACAACAATATTCTGACCTCGCTATCACTAATCCTCTGCCACTGATTTTCGATTCTTACTTTACTAACGGGCCGGTTGAGAAACATGAAAATATCTTCCCGGTTTTGTTGTACTAACAATGTCAAACTGAATGAAAATGCCAGCATCAATATCAAACTACGCCGGGGCGAAAACTTCGGCTTCAAAGGCTGATTGCCCGATAGCGGAGTTCTCCGAGTGGCATGAATACCATTCCCTGTTTTAATAGTTCTATTCACAGTAAGCATAATTAATTCAACGCCAACTCTACATCAAGAATTCGTAACAACAATTCATCGAAATCAATGCCCGATTTTTTTGCAGCCACGGGAACAAAACTATGGCTGGTCATTCCCGGGATAGTATTCAATTCAAGCAAATAAAATTCTTCGTTTTCATCTTGCATCACATCCACTCTCGCCAAGCCTTTGCAACCCAGGCTTTCGAAAGCTGCCCGAACCAATTCATTTAACTCGAGTTGCTTGACTTCACTTAAATCAGGTGGACAAATAATTTCCGTACCCTCATCTACATATTTGGCATCAAAATCGAAAAACTGCCTATTGGTATGTAATTGCACTGTCGGCAGTATTTGATCCTGAAGAATGCCAACAGAGTACTCATTGCCAACAATGCATTTCTCTGCCATTACAACGGAATCAAATGTGCTCGCTATTTTGTATTGTTGCTGCAATGATTCTGCATCATTCACTATTGCTATCCCGAGGCTTGACCCCCCGTTAACTGGTTTCACAACTACTTTACCGAAATCGGCTATCACCTTCTGCCAATCAGTAGCGGCATCCAATAACAAAAAATCAGCAGTTTTTAATCCCAGCTGCCGCCAGATCAGCTTGGTTTTTATCTTGTCCATCGCCAGCGCTGAAGCCAGTACACCACTACCGGTGTAAGGAATTTTCATTGCCTCCAGCAGGCCCTGAGTCACCCCATCTTCTCCACCCGGACCATGTAGCATGATGAAAACCAAATCCGGGCTTAATCTGTTCAGGTCGGCTACCAAGTCATCGGTGACATCCAATACCGTCGAATTGACACCCAATCTCTGCAGTCCTTGAAACACTGCCTCACCACTCAGCAGAGAAATTTCACGTTCGGCGGACGTGCCGCCTTTCAAGACGACAACGTGCCCCGATTTAGCGACTATTATTTCTCTATTTATCGTTCTCATTTCTCTTTTTCTTGACTGCTAAAAGCAAATTTCTTCTATTAAAATCAATTAATTATCTAATAAAGCCCAAATCGGCCAATTGCTTAGCCAAAGAGCCAACGCTGCCCGCCCCCTGAGTAAGAATGATGTCTCCAGGCTTGATCAAATCGCACAGGATGGCGTGTACATCGGCCTCATGTTTTACATACACAGGGTCGACTTTACCGCGCAGTCTAATGCTCCTGCAGAGGCTCCTTGAATCGGCGCCAGTGATTTTCTTTCCCCTGCTGAATAGACCTTAAGCAATAACAAGACATCCGCCTCACCTAGCACGTCAACAAAATCTTCGTACAGATCCTTGGTCCTGCTGTAGCGGTGCGGTTGATATATCATCACCAGTCGGTTTTCCGGCCATCCGTCTCGCAATGCGCGCAAGGTGACAGCTACTTCTGTCGGGTGATGGCCATAGTCGTCGATAAGCAAGACTTTGCCACCAGCAACTTCAAATTCTCCCTGCACATCGAAACGTCTTCCAACGCCAGCAAATTTTTGAATACCATTCCTTATATCCTGATCCTTAAGCCCTTCGTCACTCGCAATAACAACCGCTGCTGTTGCATTGAGCGCATTATGTTTTCCGGGCATATTGAGGACTATTGGCAAGCTTTCCTTTGACTCCGGTCGGAATATTTCGAATTCAACAGTTCTCTCTTTCTGCACCAGATTATCTATCCTGAAATCCGCATCCGAGGAAAAACCATAGGTAATTTTCGGCCGGGAAATAAGCGGCAATATTTCCCTCACTACAGGGTCATCAATACAAAGCACTGCCAGGCCGTAGAATGGCAAGTTGTGCAAGAAATCCACAAAATATTTTTTGAGATTCTCAAAATCCCCACCATAAGTACTCATATGGTCAGCCTCAATATTTGTGACAACTGCCACCATTGGCTGAAGGTGCATGAATGAAGCGTCACTCTCGTCAGCTTCAGCTACGAGATATCGACTCTCGCCCAACCTCGCATTTGTTCCCGCGCTATTCAACAAACCGCCGATCACAAAGGTTGGATCAAGTCCTGCTTCGGCTAACACAGATGCTACGATACTGGTTGTAGTTGTTTTTCCATGCGTTCCAGCTATCGCTATGGAATGCCTGTAACGCATAAGTTCGGCCAACATTTCAGCCCTGGCTATTAGTGGTTTCGATTGGGCGATAGCTGCTTTTATTTCCGGATTCTTCTGATCAATTGCACTGGAGTAGACCACAACATCGGCGTCTTTTACGTTACCGGATTTATGACCAATAAAAACCGTGGCCCCCATTCTCGACAGTCTTTTTGTGTTAGAAGATTCTTTTAAGTCTGAGCCAGTAATTCCATAGCCTTGATTTAGCAAAACTTCTGCTATGCCACACATCCCCGCGCCACCAATACCGACAAAGTGAATAGTGCTTATCCGACGCATCTCCGGAATGAAATGCATTTTCCCAGGGTTAACCATGCGCAACTCCCAGACATTCGGCCGCAATAATTTCACTGGCGTTACAGATAGCAAGGGACTTTGCTCGAACGCTCATAGCTTGCAGCTTTTCCCTGTTTGCTTGTAAGTCGACCAAAATTTCTAGCAATGTTTCTGCAAGCAGGTCGGATTGCTCGACTAAATACGCGGCATCCCCGTCAGCCAACCACCTCGCGTTGTGAGTTTGTTGACGATCACTATGATGGGGATATGGCACCAGGATTGAGGGCAGGCCAACTGCCGCCAACTCGCTAACGGTACTCGCACCCGATCGACAAATAACCAGATCTGCCCAGGAATAAGCCGCTGGCATATCTTCAATAAATGCTTCGAGTCGTATTTGCTCCGATAATTCAATAGCAAGAGATTGGTAAAACAATTTTGTTTGCTCAAAAGTGCCTTCGCCGGTTTGATGCACTACGACAGGCCTCGTTGACTGTGGCAGTTTAGCAATCAACTGCGGAATAGCCTGGTTAATAGCCAAGGCTCCCTGACTGCCGCCCAACACCAATAAGCGTAACGGCCGATCTCTATCTGAAACAGAACGCGTCAATTGGTTCAAGGCGACTATTTCTTCACGCAATGGATTTCCTGTGTAAATAACTTTTGCGCTTGGCTTAAAAGTGCCAGAAAAGGCTTCGAATACCCGATCTGAAATTCTTGCCAATACGCGATTGGTAAATCCTGACACTGCATTTTGCTCATGAATGACTAGATGTCTACCCATCAATTTGGCTGCCACACCACCAGGCCCTGAAACGAAACCGCCCATACCCAAAACGCAATCAGGGTTTACCCGGAAAATGATTTGCATCGATTGAAACAGTGCCACTATTAACATGAAAGGCGCCATTATCAGCCTGACCACACCCTTGCCCTTTAAACCCTTCGCCGAGATTGGATGGATCTTGATGCCCGAGTTTTCCAGCAATCTATTTTCCATTCCCTGTCGTGTTCCCAGCCATTCAGTCCTCACTCCCTGCTCGCGAAGTTTTTGCGCAATACACAATGCCGGAAATACATGCCCCCCTGTGCCTGCTGCCATAATTAGTATGGTTGTACCTTCCGTTACCATCTCTACCGGCCCTCTCCAGTCACTTCGTCCACAAGACTCTCAGTCTCATATTGAATTCGAACGAGGAGTGCGATCATGAAGCAGCTGACAATGAGACTGGCACCCCCATAACTTAGAAATGGCAAGGTCAAACCCTTGGTGGGCAACAAACCAATGTTTACGCCGATGTTGATCATCGCCTGGCCTGCAAACAGCAAGCCCAAACCATAGGCGAAAAACGCGGCGAATAAACTATTCCTCGATTCAGCAAGCTTTCCAATTGAAAAAGCCTTTAACACAAGAATACAAAATAAAACGACAATAACAGTGACTCCTAGCAGACCTAATTCTTCGCCGATAATTGCCAGCACGAAATCATTATGCGCCTCGGGTAAAAAATAGAGCTTCTGTATACTGTTGCCCAAGCCAACCCCGAACCATTCGCCACGACCAAAAGCGATAAGCGCCTGGGTGAGTTGGTACCCCCCTCCATACACATTTTCGGCGGCCCATGGATTTAAAAAAGAGGAAAACCTGACAATCACATAAGGTTTAGTAATCGCAAGAACCACGATGGCTCCAACACAAAGAATCAACATCAAAAGAAAACGGTATAGTTTGGCGCCGGCGAGAAAGATCATGCAAAATGCCGTAAGCATTAGAATTACCATCGCCCCGTGGTCAGGCTCAAAATGCAATAACACTACGGCCGCCGCTATTACCAGCAACGGTTTGAAAAAACCTGACCAATTTTCACGCACTTCAAGCAAATGCCTTTGCAGAAAAGACGCCAGGTAGATCATGATGAACACCTTAGCTAATTCAGAAGGTTGAACATTAAACAAACCAATATTAATCCAGCGGGAGCTTCCGTTTACATTTTTTCCAATGCCCGGCACCAATACCAACAGCAACAATGCAAATGAACCCATCAGTAAGAACCAACTGGATTTTTGCCAAAAACTAACCGGGACGCACAGAGTAAGGAACGCAACCAGCAGGCCCATTAGCGCAAATATCGATTGCCGCTTAAGATGATAAAAAGGATCGCCATACTGGCTGCTTGCGATCTCTACCGAGGCAGATGTCATCATAAGCAAACCCACAACCAATAAAAGCATGGCGAGTAATAGAACCGTATTAAGTGATTGAGCACTTTCGGATCCCACCATTCTGCCATTGCCACTTAAGGCTCTCGCCATCCTCATTGCAGCATCTCCACAGATTGAATAAATGAATAACCGCGGTGTTGAAAATTATCGAACATATCGAAACTGGCGCAAGCTGGTGACAGCAATACAACATCGCCCGCCACTGCATGCTGTAGGGAAATCGTCACGGCATCCTGCATATCATTGGCAAAGTATATCTTGGTATCTGAGTCAAAATATGCAGCAATTTTTTCTGCATCTTCCCCAATCAGTACGACTTCCTTCCCCCACTTGTTTATTGCAGGAACCAAGGGAGAGAAATCCGCACCTTTTCCGACTCCGCCAGCGATCAAAATAATATGCCCTTCTATTCGCTGACCCAGTCCTTCAATCGCCGCGACGGTTGCACCGACATTAGTACCTTTAGAGTCGTTATAGAACTCTACACCCGCTATATTTGCTACCCACTGACAGCGATGAGGCAATCCGGAAAATTCGGTAATGGCACTTTTTATGTATTTTAGATTCACGCCTACAGCCGTTGCTAATGCGATAGCGGCAAGCACGTTTGAAATATCGTGCCGGCCAAATACCTTCAACTCCGTTACCGAAACGATCTTTTCATACTGATACGTCAAGTATTGATCACCACCGTCATCTAGCAAGCCAAACCCATTGATTCCTGGGCGAGAAAACCCAAAGTCCAGCACCGGAACATTCAACTCACTACTCGGATAGCTATATTGCTCATCTCGGTTAATCACCAGCTTCTTGCATCCCATAAAAATTCTTTGTTTTGCTTGATGGTACTCTTCCAGACTGTCATATCGATCCATGTGATCTTCACTAAGGTTTAGAATTGAAACTACTTCCGCACCCAAATTCTCTGTGGTTTCCAATTGAAAGCTTGACAATTCCAACACATATAAATCTTTTTTTTCTTCATTCAGGAAATCCAAAGCCGGCTTGAAATTTTCTCCATCTAGATTTCCGCCCAAACCGAAATTTATTCCAGCTTTTTTCAATATCTCCGCCAATATCGCTACTACGGTACTTTTCCCATTGGAACCAGTTACAGCAATTATTGGAGCACCGACTCGTTTCGAAAAAATATCGATATCGCCGGTTATCGGCACTCCAGCACTTTGCGCTGCAACAATTTCCTTAGTCTGAACACTCACACCTGGGCTGACTATCAACTGCTTCGCATGCAAAAAAGTTTGAGCGGAAAATTCCCCTAACTCACACTCTACATCTGGCATAAGTTGCTTCAGTTCAAGCAAGCCCGGAGGATTTTTCCTACTATCAACAATTTTAAATTTTTCGCCCAATGATGCAAAATACTTCGCACAGGAAAGCCCCGTGCCACCCAAACCAACAATAACGATAATGCGCTCTTCTGATTCAATCTCCATCTCACTCATTCCGCTCAACTCTTAGCGAAGCTTCAGTGTTGCCAGCCCAAATAGAACCAGCATTACCGTGATTATCCAAAAGCGAACAATCACTCTCGGCTCTGGCCAACCTTTCAATTCAAAATGATGATGTAAGGGTGCCATTCTAAAGATTCGTTTGCCCGTCAATTTGAAAGAAGCGACTTGCAAAATAACGGAGGCTGTCTCCAAAACAAATATGCCACCCATAATTAATAGAACTATTTCGTGTCGCGCTATAATAGCCATTGTTG
>JABMOK010000132.1 GCA_013204155.1 Pseudohongiella sp.
CAACCTGGGCGAATGCGACTTTCTATTTTGAGAAGGTTGCCGATCGCAACGTGTGGGACTTTCCCTTGGTTAACATCGCGGCGGCCTTTAAGGTAAGCGGCGGTAATGTGGAAGATTCTCGAATCGTAGTTGGCTCTGTGCAGGCCACACCACGTCGGGTAAGCAATGTAGAAAATGCCATTCGAGGCCAGGCCAAGAATGCAGCAACTGCCGAATCTGTCGCCTCAATGGCAACCGAGGGTGCACGCGAGTTGGCGCACAATGGATTCAAAATTCCATTGATGCAAAACCTGGTAAAGAGGGCTATCAGTGCTTAGGCTAGCCTAAGAAATTGAGAGTACAGCGAAGGGGGTAAGTCGAAAGACTTACCCCCTTTTTTATGCCAGCTCGAAAGCCGATAATCAGCAAACGTGCTAGAAAACGTGCTAGAAAAGCGTACTAGAAAAGATAGTTACCTATGAAGTAGGAGCTACTAAGAATAACTAAATAACCGGCAAATATGCAGCCCACTACCGGCAGTAATCTTGCGTCACGCTCTTGATGTGGAATAATCATCATCTTCTCTCCGAATTAGATTTCAACAGGCTTAAGCATAACGATCCGGAAACAACAGACTTTGATTTAGCTCAATTTTGCGGCGGAAGATTTAAGCCGGCGTGCCAGTCAGCTGAAGGCAGTAAAGCGGATTCAAATCTTCGAGCCCATTCGTCATGTCAATAATCATCATCGCGACTTCTCGGGGATGAAATAGGGGCTGTGCAGAGAATAAGCCCGCGTAGATGGGGCGCTAGCTGTTAATTTATGTGCTGTAGTAAGAAAAATCGAGCGATTGGGGATTGTTCAAAGGGCCGCTTGCGGCCAACAGGGGACATTGACTGTGGATCAGGTGGTGCGAAACGATTCAATTCCTCAATCCAATTATCGACAAGCACTGCATTAACCACTCGAGGTGTAAACGCACTTGTTATACCTTCCAGTATTCTTTGAATCAGGAAAACTGGTCGTCAGGAAGTAACACATAACTTGGCGGACTCTGCCTCGGAATAGCGAGAATGATGCAGCGGTTTTTCCAACATCCATGCAAGGGAAATTCTCAAGCAGTTGAGCATTACAATTATCAGCAACCAGAATACACGGGCCTCGTCTCTAGTTAATTGCTCAGCTGGCAGGTTTTTCGAATATCTTGTCTACTGCGCAGGCAGAAAAACATCGACAAGAATATCGCTCATACTGACTCCGGCCAGGAAACATTTTTTCTGCAACGGCTTGATAGTGTCCGGGTGCCCACACAAATAAGCCCGCCAACCCTTGAGCTGCGGATGATGATTGAATGTAAGTTCAGATATATCCCCATACTCGATAGCCTGTTCTTCTGCCGTTCTCAGCGCGCAAGGGGTATAGGTAAAATTGTCGTGCTCAAGCGCCAGTTGACGCAATACATCGACTAAATACAGCCCTCTTACTTCCAATGCGCCGTGCAATAAATGAATAGGTCCCGTATGCCCTGCCTCCAGCGCGTCACGAACGATGCCGTATAAAGGAGCCAGACCAGTACCAGTGCCTACCAGCAATAACGCTTGCTCTGATTTGCCGGGCACATAAAAACAGCTGCCCAGAGGCCCTTGCAAGTCCAGACTGTCCCCTGCTCTCGCGTTGTCGTGTAGCCAACCGGACATTTTTCCCTCTGGCATAAGCGCCACATGAAATTCTAGTTCGTCCTGTAAAGCAGGCACGCTGGCGATTGAGTAACTACGAATGAGATTACCTTCTCGAACGAAATTAACAAACTGTCCCGGACGGTAGTCAAATCTAAGTTCGGGTCTCATCCAAACCCCAATAACAGTCGATGACAAAGGCTCAATACGCGTAAGAGTCGCTCTGAACTTTGTTTCCGCACTGTCTACCCGTGCTACCTGCAGGGAATCCGTGGGCCTGCATTGGCAGGCAAGAAAATACCCTAGGCTTCGCCAAGAGTCTTTCAATCCTGACTGTGCTTTTTCGGGCAAGTGGCCATCCCCAGATTGCATAATGCAAGACTGGCAGATGCCATTTAAGCATGAGGAAGCAATTGAAACATCGTGCCTATGCAAACATTCAAGCACGGTTTCCTCTTCGCTGCAGACGTAGGTGTTCCCCTCAAACGTAACTTCAGGCATAGGTAGAATTCCCTGCGACGATAATAACTCACGAACCTGACGAGCATAGCCCAGAAGGCCATGCCAATCATTCTTAGAGTGTAAAGGAGTGAATTTTTAGAGTCTTGTTAAAGCCCAAGCACGTCGTTCTTGGTAGAGGCTGCGATTGTAATGACCTGGTCAATCAGGTTTTGTGCGACACCCATTTCTTGCAGGGCTTGAGTCAGATCTTCGGCCACTGCGTTGAAATGGCTTTCGTTCAAGCCATCCGCAACCAAGTGCGCATGCCCTTCCCGCATGTCTTTGCCCGAGTAGTTATTTGGACCGCCAAAGGCGAAGGTCAGAAAAGCCTTCTGCTTCGCGGCCTGTTGATCCATATCGGTATTCTCGAAAAAACGACTGATACGGTCATCAGCCAATACGATTCGATAAAACACATCTACCGTGGCGTCAACCGCAGCACTACCACCAATTTCCTCGAACAATGAACTCATAATTACTCTCTTCTTTCAGACAATTAGTTAATTTCTTATACATGTATTTAAAATACATGTATAAGATAAGCATGATTCCCAGTGATGTCAAATGTATTATTGTCATATTGAACTATAGAGGCGAATTAATCCGTGAAACTTACTCAGCACACTGACTACTCCTTGCGCGTACTTATGTACCTGGCCAGCAACGACAGCTGTCCAACAATTGGCACGATCGCCGAGTACTTTGGTATATCTAAAAACCATCTGGTGAAGGTTACGCACCGACTGACAAAGTTGGGCTATATACAATCTATACGAGGTCGCTCCGGCGGGCTGCGCCTTTCAATGGATCCCAAAAAAGTGGTGCTCGGTGAGGTGGTCAGAGAAATGGAATCCAGCTTTCAACTAGTTGAATGTTTTGATAAAGACAGCAATGGCTGCCGGGTCACAGAAAACTGCAAGCTCAAGCATGTTCTGGGCGGCGCTTTGCACGCATTCAATGCTCATCTGGATAGTTTCACGTTGGCCGATTTCGCATTACCTGCAAGCAACAATGCCGAGAAAATTATAGCTCGTAGCAATGAATCCGGACATTTAGCCTGATAAAGTTATGCTGATTGTTGAATTCAGGGACTCTAAAAGATTCGAATCGAGCTGGTAAAAGCCAATAAAATTGAGCCGACTATTATAATCGCTTCAACTGCGAATCTATTCCATGGAGTTTCTTGTATCATTCTCTATTTTCTTATTTTTGAGGGCAACTTCCGGCCAACTGCAGACATGGGTTCGCTTGTTCTGTGTTTCACTTCCACTCGCCTTTACCATCCTCAGGGCCAATTAACGAATTAACCCCTTCTGAC
>JABMOK010000133.1 GCA_013204155.1 Pseudohongiella sp.
AATTGATTGTTTCGAAATTGTTTCTTTCGGAATTGCTTCTTTCGAAATTGCTTCTTTCGAAATTGTTTCTTTCAAAATTGATTGCTTCGAGCCTTTGCCTGGCTCGCCCTTGGAGACGCTCACCTAGTTTTCCAGCTGTCGAAACAAGCTAACCATTTCGATTGCAGTGATCGCCGCTTCTGCTCCCTTATTGCCTGCTTTGGTGCCCGCCCGCTCAATCGCCTGTTCAATCGTATCTACAGTAAGTACACCAAAAGCTACCGGCTTGTTGCTGTCCAGGCTTACCTGAGACAAGCCTTTAACGCATTCACCGGCCACATATTCAAAGTGTGGCGTACCACCGCGAATCACCGCACCCAGGGCGATCACCGCATCACAGTCTTCGCCAGCCATGGCTCTCTTTACCGCCAAAGGTAATTCAAATGCACCTGGCACTTTAATAATCGTAATATCCTTATCCATCACTCCATGCTTTTTAAGGACGTCCAGCGCGCCTTCCAGCAGGCGATCGACGATGAAACTATTAAATCGCGCCATCGCGATAACATATCTCGCCGATGCATTGTTATAGTTACCCTCAACGGTCTTTATAGTACTCATGACTTATTCCTGCTTTTCACTTATCAAACGGTAGAAATTCAACTGCTTCCAGATCAAAGCCCGATATCGCGTTGAACTTGGCAGGATAACTCAAAAGTCGCATCTTTCCGACTCCCAGATCCCTTAAAATCTGCGACCCCGTACCAATTTCCAGATCGTTTCCGGCTCTGATGCTTTGGCTGACCTCTCTTGCGTCTGCCAGGACAGTGGCAATATTTTGATCCAATCCCTGCCCGTAGTCGTCGCCAGATAATAACACAGCCACGCCACTGCCTTCGCTGCTGATTTTCTCCAGGGCGCTATTGAACGACCAACTGGTGCGTTCTGCATTGTAGACTTCACATATATCACGAAGAGTATTCGGTATATGCACCCTGACCAGGGTAGCCGCATCTGCTGAAATCGTTCCCTTGGTGAACGCCAGATGCACACTGCCACTTATCGAGTCCTTGTAGGTGTGCACATCAAATTCACCAAACCGGGTTTCCATCTTGTTAGTAGAAACACGAGTCACCGTATGCTCATTGGCAATTCGATAATGAATCAGATCTACAATCGTGCCGATTTTGATCCCGTGTTTTTCTGCGAATGCTTCGAGGTCCGGGCGTCTGGCCATAGAGCCATCTTCGTTCATGATCTCTACGATAGCCGCCGCCGGTAAATATCCAGCAAGTCGTGCCAGGTCACAGCCGGCTTCGGTGTGTCCCGCCCGACGCAATACACCACCTGGCTGCGCCATGATAGGAAAGATATGGCCTGGCTGTATGATATCTTCCGGCACGCTGTCTCGACCTACTGCCACCTGAATCGTCCTGGCTCGGTCGGCTGCCGAAATACCGGTTGTAACACCACTGGCGGCTTCTATCGAAACCGTGAAGTTGGTGTTATAGGGTGCGTTATTTTCATTCACCATTAATGGCAATTTTAAATGTTTACAGCGCTCTGCTGTAAGCGTCAGACAAATCAGTCCTCTGGCATTGGTCGCCATGAAATTTATATCTTCGGTGCGCACACGTTCCGCAGCGATAATCAAATCACCTTCGTTTTCCCTGTCTTCATCGTCCATCAATATCACCATCTTTCCCTGGCGGATATCGTCGATGATTTCCTCTATAGAATTCAATTTCATGTTTTTTCAAAACTCATTTTTGTAAACTAATAGTAAACCTAATTGAAACCATGCTCCGCGAGAAAACCTCTATCTATCGCCGCACCAGTAGCGGTCGATGCGGAATCACCCTGTATCAATCTTTCCAGATAGCGCGCCACCAGATCGACTTCCAGATTTACCCGCTGTCCAACAGCATAGTCGCCTATGATAGTTTTAATCTGCGTGTGCGGAATTACATTTAGCGTAAATCCAACGCCCTGCACTTCATTCACTGTAAGACTGGTGCCATCAATACAAATAGAGCCTTTGGCCGCTATGTACTTCGCCAGACCGGCGGGAACCTCAAACACTAGCTTGATGCTTTTCCCATCCGCTGTAGAGCTAAGCAAGCTTCCTACACCATCTACATGGCCGCTAACAATGTGACCACCAAAGCGGCTGCTTGCCAGCATCGCCTTTTCGAGATTAACCCTGACGCCCGCTTTTAATGCCGCCAGCGTCGTGCAGTTCATTGTTTCATTGGAAACATCGGCGCTGAATTCCCGCGCCGTCAGTTCGACGACGGTTAAACAACAGCCGTTCACGGCGATACTGTCGCCCAGCGCAACATCTGACAGGTCGAGTTTTTCGGCATTAATAGTTAATCGCCAATCCGACTGTATCTGCTGTAGCTTGGTTACCGATCCTGTTGCCTCGATAATTCCAGTGAACATTTCCAAATTCCCAAAGTCTGGTCTTGAATCTTCTTGCCCGAATCTTTTACTCTTAAGACATTGATCTTAAGACATTGATCTTAAGACAGACCTTAAAAAGAATACACCGGCCTGGCTGTCACTCTTATATCCTTGCCCACTTTCCGCAGATCCACGACGTCCAGATTAATGCTATCAGACAGGGATTGCAGCCCGCTTATGTTTAGCAGTGCCCTCGCATCACTTCCCAGCAACATGGGAGCGATATAGATTATCAACTCATCAACCAATTCTGCTTGAATGAAGGCCCCACTCAGGGTCGCACCCGCTTCCAGCAAAACCTCGGAGCAAGCGAAATCAGAGGCGAGGGATTCTAGCACAGAGCGCAAATTTACTCTCTGCCCGCTGTGTTTTGCTACCAGTACTTGCACATTACTGCCGAGGCCTTCATTGCCAGGGGTTTCCTGTGCTGTAAATATTTTAACCGAACCCTCGCCGGTCAAACTCTTCGCCGTGTCAGGTGTGCGTAATTTGCTATCCAAAATAACACGCAAGGGTTGCTCGACTAAAGCCAGCCTGTTGCGCTCCAATTGGGCCTTACTAAAGCCTAATTCATTGCTTCTGACATTAAGCGAAGGATCGTCTGCAAGCACTGTCTCAACACCGGTAATAATTGCGCTGCTGCTTGCGCGTAAATACTGCACATCAGATCGCGCAAGATCGCCCGTTATCCATTTGCTTTCGCCATTGGCCAGTGCCGTGCGACCATCGAGGCTCATAGCCATTTTACAACGCACATAGGGCAGGCCCGTCTCCTTTAGTTTGAAATATCCGGGATTAATCGCGCGCGCCGCTGATTCGAAATCGGCCAGGTGAAAGACCTCAATTCCCGCCGCAATGAGTTTTGCGACTCCCTCTCCTGAAACCAATGGGTTAGGATCGATGCCTGCGATGACCACCTTACTCACGCCAGCCTGTATCAATGCCGTGGTGCAGGGCCCGGTACGACCGGTATGAGCGCAGGGCTCGAGGCTTACAAAGGCGATCGCAGACTCCGCTTGATCCCCGGCGTGCTGCAAGGCCATTACTTCCGCATGTGCTTGTCCAGCGGCAATATGCCATCCTTCTCCGACAATCAGCTTCTCTTTAACGAGAACACAGCCGACTCGCGGATTAGGTGAGGCGCTAATAACATTGCACGCCAAATCCAATGCCCGTTGCATATAGACTGGCCAGTCAATAATATCGGCATCCAGCTCATTATTAGAAAATGTTTTCATGAGATCAATTAGTTAAACTACCAACTATGGTTTATTGATTTTTTAAATAGCGTTACGGTGCGGTTAGTAGAAAAGCCACGTCCAGCTTCGCCATTACACCGCGAGAAGGCTAATATACGTGAGTTATTTGGAGTTGTCTTGGGAGAGACGATCAATTTCTTGTCGAAATTCATCCAGATCTTTAAAACTGCGGTATACGGAGGCGAATCTTACAAAAGCCACCTCGTCAAGATCGCGAAGCTCTTTCATAACTTGCTCACCTACGTCTCTGGATTGTATTTCACGTTCGCCAGAGGCGCGTAAATTGGCCTTTATTCGGGTAATTGCCGCTTCTACTTTCTCAATGTTGACAGGCCTCTTCTCCAACGCCTTGGTTAATCCCGCCATTAATTTGTCTTCATTGAATGGCTCGCGGATTCCATCCTGTTTAATAATGCGCGGCATCACCAGTTCCGCCGACTCATAGGTGGTGAATCTTTCTTCACAGGTTATGCACTCGCGGCGTCGACGCACATTGTTTCCGTCAGAAACCAATCGCGAATCAATTACCTTAGTATCGACGGCGCCACAAAATGGACAATGCATAATAAACCTATCGTTCTTGTTATTTTTAGTTATTTTTAACTATCTATCCAGTCATCATTGACGGGCGTTAGTTTAATAACGTTCTGGCGATTTTTCAAAAGCTTATTGGTACACCGGATACCTTGCACACAGCGCAAGCACTTTTTGCTTCACATGCGCAATTATAGCTTCGTTTTCGAGATCATCGAGAATATCACACATCCATGAAGTTAAATCGGAAACCTCCGCTTCTTTAAACCCTCTGGTGGTAATAGCGGGCGACCCGAGCCTCAGGCCACTGGTAACAAATGGCGGCTTGGGGTCATTGGGAACTGCATTTTTGTTAACGGTTATATTGGCACGCCCCAAAGCGGCGTCCGCGTCTTTGCCGGTAATATCTTGCTTAATGAGACTGAGTAAAAACAAGTGGTCATCGGTGCCATTAGAGACTACATCGTAGCCGCGATCGATAAAGCCCTGCGCCATGGTTCGGGCGTTCTTCAGCACCTGTTGCTGATAGACCTTGAAATCTTCTGTCATGGCTTCCTTGAAACAGACTGCCTTGGCCGCTATCACATGCATCAAGGGTCCACCCTGAGACTCGGGGAATACCGCAAAGTTAAGCTTCTTCTCCAGCTCCGGATTGGCTTTGGCGAGAATGAGTCCGCCTCTCGGGCCGCGTAGAGTCTTGTGGGTGGTAGAGGTGGTCACGTCGGCTATATTTACCGGGCTTGGATAAACCCCGGCGGCGACTAATCCCGCCACATGGGCCATGTCGACTACGAAATAAGCACCCACACTATCTGCAATATCACGAAACTTCTGCCAATCGACCACCCTGGAATAGGCTGAAAATCCCGCTATTATCATCTTCGGCGTATGCGCCTGCGCCAGCGCATTGACCTGCTCATAGTCGATCTCGCCGGTGTCGTTGTTCAGACCGTATTGAACCGCGTTATAGATACGCCCCGAGAAGCTGACACTGGCACCATGGGTCAAATGCCCGCCGTCTGCCAGACTCATGCCTAACACCGTATCGCCGGGCTTCATGAGTGCCATATAAACCGCCGCATTGGCTTGCGAACCCGAATGGGGCTGCACATTGGCATAGTCGGCATTGAATAGCTTGCGCGCTCTGGCGATGGCCAGTTCTTCGATAACGTCAACGTGTTCGCAGCCGCCGTAATAGCGCTTTCCGGGATAGCCTTCTGCGTATTTATTGGTAAGCACCGAACCTTGCGCTTCCATGACCAGAGGACTGGTATGGTTTTCAGAGGCGATTAATTCGATGTGCTGTTCCTGGCGGGTTTTTTCTGCCTCGATGGCCGCACTGATTTCTGGATCAAATTCCGAAAGGCGGGAATCGCTGTTAAACATCGGCTACTCCGGGGTCTAGGCTGGGGTTAGTTTTGGGCCTGAATTTCTGCTCGAACTTCAGGAATTTTTGAAGGCGCTATTCTACATGATGAGATTTGATTGAGCATCAATAATTAGGCATCCTCTGAATATTCTGGCAAGGGTTTTAACAACAAAGACCTGCCCAATTGTGCAATAATGGCGCTCGCTCAGGGTTCGATTTCGTCTCGCGTTTCGCCCCCCTCTGGCTTTAACTCAGGATTATTTAGAATGGCTCAATTTGTATACACCATGCATCAGGTCGGCAAAGTCGTCCCCCCCAAGCGGGAGATTCTGAAGGACATTTCCCTGTCATTCTTCCCCGGGGCAAAGATCGGCGTGCTGGGTCTGAATGGCTCAGGAAAATCCACACTGCTGAGAATCATGGCCGGTGAGGACCAGGAATATAATGGCGAGGCAAGAGCACAGACAGATATCAAGATAGGCTATTTGCCCCAGGAACCGCAGTTGGACGAGGCTCTCGACGTACGCGGCAACGTGCAGCAAGGCGTTCAGGAGATTATCGCTCTGCTGGAGGACTTTAATGCCATCAGCGACAAGTTCGCCGAGCCTATGAGCGACGATGAAATGAACGCGCTTCTCGAGCAACAGGGCGAGCTACAAAACAAGATAGATGCCAGCGATGGCTGGGAAATCGAGAGAATACTCGAGCGCGCTGCCGACGCCCTGCGATTACCGCCCTGGGAGACGGCGGTGGCACGGCTATCGGGAGGCGAGAAGCGCCGCGTTGCGCTGTGCCGTTTACTGCTGTCCAAGCCAGACATGTTGCTATTGGACGAGCCCACCAACCATCTGGACGCCGAGAGCGTAGCCTGGCTGGAGCGATTCTTACAGGATTATCCCGGCACCGTGGTGGCGATTACCCATGACAGATACTTTTTGGACAATGCGGCAGGCTGGATATTGGAACTGGATAGAGGCTATGGCATTCCTTACGAGGGCAATTACAGTCATTGGCTGGAAGCCAAAGAGGCACGCCTGATGACCGAGGCCAAACAGGAAGCCGCCCATGAAAAAACCATCAAATCGGAACTGGAATGGGTGCGCGCCAACCCCAAGGGCAGGCAGTCCAAAAGCAAGGCGCGGATAGCGCGCTTTGAGGAACTGAATTCCCAGGATTTCCAGAAGCGCAACGAGACGGCAGAGCTGTACATTCCTCCCGGCGCCCGACTGGGGGATAAGGTCATCGAAGTAAACCATCTGTGCAAGGGCTTCGGTGAGAAGACCTTGATCGACGATCTAAGTTTCAATATCCCCAAAGGCGCCATTGTCGGCGTAATCGGCGGCAATGGCGCTGGCAAAACCACCTTCCTGCGAATGCTGGTAGGCGACGAACAGCCTGACTCTGGATCCATCGATATCGGTGAGACGGTCGAACTGGCTTATGTGGATCAAAGCCGGGATGCGCTTAACGGCGACAATACGGTGTGGCAGGAAATTTCAGACGGGCAGGAACAGCTGCAAATTGGCAAATATGAAATCTCTTCGAGAGCCTATGCCAGTCGCTTTAATTTCAGGGGCGGTGATCAGCAGAAATTTGTTAAAGACTTGTCCGGCGGTGAACGCAACCGACTGCATATGGCAAAATTATTGAAGCGCGGCGGCAATGTCCTGTTATTGGACGAACCCACCAATGATCTGGATGTTGAAACCCTCAGAGCACTGGAAGAAGGGCTGCTGGCCTTCCCTGGATGCGTGATCGTGGTGTCTCACGATCGCTGGTTTCTGGATCGAATATGCACCCACATCCTCGCCTTCGAAGGCGAAAGCGAAGTGATATGGCATGAAGGAAATTATTCTGAGTATGCCGCCGACCGCAAGAAACGTCTCGGTGAAGGCTCACAGCCGACGCGCATCAAATACAAGAAGCTAAACAGTTAAGGACAAGTTAAACCGTAAGCCGTTCAGCAACGATTAGAGGCCTAGTTCCTTGCGCATTTTAGCGATCCGGGCCCGGGCTTCTGTCCTGTCCAGTTTATGTTCAATTTTATCTGTCAGCGCAGTGGCGACCTCAATGCTTAATTGCTCACCGTTAATGACCCGTTTGCACAAAATAGCATAGTGATACTCGAACAATGGAAACGCGGCGGCCTCTGATTCGTTAGCGAGCAGAAACCATCCCGCGGCCTTTCCGGCGAGGTATACGGCCTCATGACTCCATTGCTGATTACGCTTCGGTGAAGCGGCTGAACAGGCTTCAAAATAGGCTTGTCGAGGGGAAGGCAAACCAAAAAGATCAAAGCCCTGTTCGCAGGCCCTAACCAGTGCCGCGATCGAGGGCAGATAGTCCTGCGTCTTGATGACCTGTTTCGCCGCCTGAACTATTTGTGTAGGGGCATACTGTTCGAGGCTGCTGAGCCAGTATTTCTTCGCAATAATCTGACTTTCGGCATCGCGAAAAGCCTTATGAAACTGGTTATGGTAGGCAAACTCAAACTCAGCAAACATCTGATTGATCGCATCGACATGATCCAGTCTGGCCTCTTCGTCAAAAGCCGCGCCAGGCTCCGCTACTCGATCTGACGTGGGGGCCCTATTCTGCCCAACTGCGGTCAGCGATGCGTTGGAACCTTTCTTTAATTCGCTGCTGGTTTGATCCAACAAATGTTTGATTTTCTGCATGAGTGAGTTCTGCGGTTTCAAGTTGTTTTAATTGTCGTGCCCAGTCCTGTTTTATGAACTGAAGAAACACCGTATTCCAGGAAGACTTCACCTGCTGGCTGTCTCTCCAATACATGACAAATTCCGGAATTCTGCTGCGCGCGTATTCTTCGTCAATCTCGGCCAGTTGCAAAATTTCATAGCAATCGGCGCTCGGCTGCCAGTCTGCAGTAATAACCTTCGGGGTGTCATCGTAACCAAAGGCCGCGGAAAATTTTGCCCACTGACGCCTGATATGCTCGATAAACTTGGTATTCCAAGCCCCATTCTGTATGCCCCGTTCGCGCCAGTAAAGCACAAATTCCGGCACCGCATCTTCGATAAAACTGAGATTGATCCCCGACATTTCCAATATCCCTACGGCATCTTCGCTGGGCCGCCACTGGGCAGACATGACGCTGGATAACTCATAGGCTCCCTGCCTTGTCTGTTCATCACGCCACTGTTTGAGCACATGTTTGTAGAACGCATTGCCCCATGAAAATCGAGCCTGGCCGCGATCACGCCAATAGCTGATAAATTCTGCCACAGCGTCATAGGCAAATTGTTCCGGTATATTGTGCTGCTTGCACTGTCGAATCCAGGTTTGATCTGGCTGCCAATCAGGTGGAATAAGCGAGGCAGTACCGACAAGCTGAGCAGGATTATCCGGGGCCTTGGCGGGTGTTACCTGCGGCGCACCGGAACTGCTGCCAGCCTCATTGATAGCAAAAAAGTGACTGCGATCGGAGTCGGTTTCTGGATCAATAGCAATCATACCGAGGTTCTGTAAACTGGCTTGAACGCGCCTGATATCAACCGTCGCCCAAAACGGAAATGCTTTCTGCAAATCCTCATCATTCAGTTCGATCCAGTCCAGATTCGGCTTATCTTGCCGCCGCCGGGTTTCACGATGGTGAATTAACTCCGCCAATCCTTGCAACATGACGGCCTCTTCCAGCCCAATAGTGGCAGCCAACGTGGGCGAAATCAGCAGCGGTCTCTCTGGTAAAAGTGACGAGGTCATGGGGTGTGAAATTCTGTGTAGTTGGGTAGCCAGCCTGACAAGCCCAAACTGAGTGTTGCTGGCCGATCCTGGAAACAAGAAAACTAAATGTTTGGGAATCCTACCACAGGAATATTTTGCAGCACACCAATCTGTTGATTGCATTACTGCTTTGACAATGGGATAAACAATTTGGCCATTTTTTGCAAAAGTATTCACAATGTATCAACAGCTTATTGAAGACTTTATTAAATTGGAGGGACTTCCGTCCAGCTACGCCGAAGATGCGACAGTCTGGTTTCTTCCTCTGCTCGCCGAACTTGAAACCCGCCTGAGTAATAAAAAGCAGCGACCCTTGGTAATCGGAATCAACGGCGCACAAGGTACCGGCAAATCCACTCTGGCCAAACTTCTGAGCCTGTTGCTGGAAACGAGAGGCCTGTATACAGCCAATCTCAGTATCGATGATTTCTACCTCTCCAGGGCACGGCGCCTCGAACTCGCCGCTGAGGTGCACCCTCTGCTAGCCTGTCGTGGTGTCCCAGGCACTCACGATACACAGACGGCGCTGCAAATTTTGCACGCGCTACGGCATGCGACTGCCTCCGACACGGTCATCTTGCCGCTGTTCGACAAGGCCACGGATGACTGCGTCCCTGCCGGGCTCTGTCCACGCCTGAACGGACCCATCGATGTCATTATTCTGGAAGGGTGGTTTGTCGGCGCAAGGCCACAGCCAGACACCGAGCTGGAAAAGCCAATCAACGAACTGGAGGCCCTGGAAGATGCCGACGGACGCTGGCGACATTTTGTAAATCAACGACTCGCCGCCGGGTATCAGCCACTATTCTCCCAACTCGATTTTCTCATCCTGTTAAAAGCCCCAGGCTTCGAGCAGGTCTATGAGTGGCGCCAATTGCAGGAAGAGAAGCTGCGACGGCGCGCACCCAGCAATGCCTCCGGCTTAATGGATGACAGCGAAGTTCGGCGCTTCATCCAGCATTTCGAACGGCTTACACGCCACTGCTTGAGCGCCCTGACGACGCAGGCGGATTGGGTGTTTGAATTGGATAAAAATCATCGCCTGTGTGGACGCTCTGACCTGAGATAACCCACAAAATATTCAGTTAACTCAATGAGATGATCCTGATAAGTTTTAGGTAGAGAGCCGAATTCGAAGAAAACACGGGTACTGAACACCCAATAATTCTTGCTGCTGCCTCACTGGGATGTAACGACACTAGGGGACACTAATTTCCACACTAGGGGACACTAATTCCACACTAGGGGAAACTAGTGCTTAAGTTATTATTTTATTAGTGTCCCCTAGT
>JABMOK010000134.1 GCA_013204155.1 Pseudohongiella sp.
CAGGAATATCATTCAAAAATCCCGAACCCAGAATAGCCACACTGTCCGGTGCCGGCATGTCAATCATCCCGGCTATCGTTTCCCTATGGTGGGAGAACCCCTCCTTGTAGGGACTGAATTTATCCTGAACAGTTGAGTCGTCCAGCCCGGGTGACAAATAGGAGTCCCAGAAAATGGAATTTGACATGTTTTTATTTACCGCCATTTCGATGTTTCGATGTTTCGGCTAAGCTCATTACTGCAAAACACTTCACCGAATCTCAATCCCTTGGCCGAAACTACTCCAAAGATGCGCCGCATGTCAATTCATACTATTGATTGCGCCAAATCGGCTCAAGCTATTCGCTCCAGCCAGTAAAGATGCGCGGATTCCAGTGCCCTCCCAAGCGGCCTGGAGTCGACTGAACAAATAGATTCTAAACAATGAAAAGATCCAGCGTAAACGGGCATCGAGTTAGCAAAAAATGTTTTCCAGCGGCAAGCTGTTGAGCTCAAAGGCTCAGAATCTTGCTAATGCTCTGATGGATCATCGCCACTTTAATTGGCTTTGTGATATAGGCATCGAATCCCGATGCTATCGCGGACTCGATATCATCGGGATTCACATCAGCAGAAATAGCCACAATCGGAATAGCCTTGGTTTCCGCCGAGTTCTTCAGCTTTTGTACCGCGGCGATTCCACTCATGCCAGGCAGGTTAACATCCATAAGAATAATATCGGGCAGGTGTTTGCCGGCCAGCTGAATACCCTGTTCTCCGCTGGAAGCTTCGAGCAGCGTGATATCGAACTCGGGCATTATGGATAATATTTGCCTCATCAGTTCCATATTATCAGCGTCATCTTCGATGTAGAGCAGCACTTTGGAAGGCTTGTTTTCACTGCTAACTGTCGGCTCTTCCGCCGTTGTCTTGGTTGCAGATTCCAAACCGGCGAATATTGGATCCTGCTCCCCGCTCAGCGGTATATCAACCCAAAATGTAGCGCCCTGACCCGCTTCGCTCTCGTACCCAATCTCTCCATTCAGCAAACCAATAATGCGCTTGGCTATACTAAGACCTATGCCACCACCTTCAATCGGCCCAGCCTCTCGCCCCAGTCGCTCGAAAGGCGCAAACAAGTCTTTACCGAGATCAACAGGAACACCTTCGCCAGTATCAGTCACACTGATACGTAATTTGTTATCAGGCACCTCGTTACAGGAAACTGTGATAGTGCCACCTTCTTTGTTGTATTTTACGGCGTTACTCAACAGGGTCAGCAGCAATTGTTTTAACTGCATGAAATCGCCCCATACTCCGAGCAGAGTTTCGCCTGCACCACACTGATCGACAAGCTGGATATTCCGTTCTTCAGCCCGAAAACAAATCTGGTTCAGGCACTCTTTAATCACCTCGGCCGTTGACACATGACTAAACTCCAAAGATAGCCGCCCTTCCTCAATGGTGTTGAGTGTAAGCAAGTCAGAGACCAACCTAAGTAAATGTTCCCCGCTTGCGAGTATATGCTGCAAATAATCTCTTTGAGTATCGTTGAACTCTGCTTCGCTTAGCTCAAGTAGCTGTGCAAACCCAAGAATTGAATTTAGCGGCGTGCGAAGCTCATGACTCATGGAAGAGAGAAATTCATTCTTGACCTGGCTGGCCTTCTTGCGCTGTTCGATTTCAATCTGGAGCTGGTAAGTTCGTTCCTCAACGCGATTTTCCAGCTCCTCATGTATTTGTTGTAATTTTCTTTCGTATTCTTTTCGTTTAGCAATATCTATGGTAATTGTTATGATTACCCAGCGATTATCCAGTAGTAATGCTCGCCGCCGAGCCTCTGAAATCAAGCGCTCGCCTGACTTGCCAATGACTTCCAATTCTGTAAAGGTGCCTTCGTCCCCGGCAGCAATGGCCTCGTCGTACATGCGCACAAGTTCCTGGCGATCAATATCCAGTACAGACTCGGGCCCCATTTTCAGCATTTCGTCCTGGGTATAACCAATTCGCTCCGCGCCAACCTTATTGACGTAGACGAAGCGCATCGTTTCAACGTCCGTAAAAGTGATTGAATCGGGCGAGAATTCCATCGCCACTCGAAAACGCTCCAATTCACTCTCGTATCTTTTTTGCGTGGTGACATCCTGAATCGCACCAACATAACGGATAGCCCTGCCGTCGTCATCAAGAACTGATTCGAAATGCTGAATCACGGCTTTTATCGACCCATCTTTTAACAAGAGTCGATGTTCGATCTCACAAGACTCTCTAGCCCTAAACGCTTCAGCCAAGGTAGCGCGAACAAACTCTCTGTCATCGGGATGAATAATCTCCAGAAAAGCTTCGGTAGAAGGGGCTTTTCCATCAGGATCCAGCCCAAGCATTCGGTAAATTTCAGCCGACCAAGACACAATACTGGTAGTTATATCCATGTCCCAGCTGGCTACTTGCGCGAGACTCTGCGCCTTATCGAGTCCAGCCTTACTGTATCTCAGTTCCTCCTCGATCTGCTTCCGCCTGCTTATATTCCGTATTGCCGCGATGACAAACCTCCCCTCTCCAACTTCTACAGGGCTCAGACTGATCGCTACAGGGAGTTCAACGTCTGCCTTGGTAAGCAGGTGAATATTCCCCATCTCCCCCATCAACCTTGGTATGGGGGATATTGAATAATTCTTACGTATTTGCTGATGTTCTTGCTGGATTCCGTGTGGAACAAGTAATTCTATGGATTGCTCTAATAGCTCCTGTTTACAATAGCCACTCAGTTCTTCCAGTTTCCGATTGACTGCTTTTATATTCCCCTTTTCACAAACAATAAGCAGTGCATCTGGCATGGCTTCTAAAATAGCTTCGAAGTCCAGATCATTTAAATTAACTGCAGTTTCTTTGTTCACTACCAACCCTTTTCAGTAAGCTTACTCTTCAAATTTAAATAGCGAATTTTCTCGCCTGTAGCCGTCTCTTTTCCGCATGAGAGTCTAACCGGACTTCCGAATGTTTGCCAGACTGGACGCTCCGCGCAGCTGAATCCCCACGAAGTTAATGTCAGCTTTCAACCCGGTTTTTATTGCCTGCCTCAAATGCCTCCAAACTAGCGTGTTCGCAAGTACCGATGCAAAATATCGGATCATCCAGCAACTATCGTTCTGTAATACCGTATCCATTAAGTTAAATTTTTCGCCCGAACTAACATAGCGGCATATCCGGGACCTGCTCGGCACCAAGCTGATATTTGCAGAAAACCAACGATAGAAATTGCCTGGTGTAAATTGAAGCGGTACTTCAATCCGTAACCATTCAAACAATGAGGAGTAAAAAGTTACACTTGATACAGAAAACCTTATGCTCAGGCTTTTTGCGTAGAGGCATGATTCACAAACCATCTGCCGTTTCCCTGGCGATTTCTATCTGCCATTAACGACTGAACTAACCAAGCCTTGAGAGCCTGCATTGTATCCCCCGCATGACCTATAAATATTAATCAATCAATCATATGGTGCTTCGTCGCTACTGGTCGCATAAGCGCGTTACTGACCAAGGCGATCGCAAGCAGAGCCGCCATCAACACCATGGTCGAATTGTAGAGTCCGCTAGTGGGATCGGTAGTTCCTGCTGGCGCAATCTCCATCAGTCGCGCGATGGTCACGGAATTCTGCTCAACCAACAGTTGCAACTGATCTACGGGCGCGCCAAATTGCCGGAGAAAGGCGGCGGGATCAATGCTGCCCATTAGTTCTTCGATGGCTGTATTTACCGAATTCTGTCGCAGCGAAGTAATTGCAAGAGGACCCAGAACGCCAGCGGTGCTCCAGGCTGTTAATAGACGCCCATGAATACCGCCTACATAACGCGTTCCAAAAATGTCGGCAAGATAGGCGGGTATTGTGGCGAAACCGCCACCGTACATGGTGAAAATAATCATCGTCGCCGCATAGAAATAAATCAGCCAAATCACCGAAGGATTGACGCTAACCTGTTGAGCGGAAAAAGGAACAGAAAGATACAAGGCAATACCGAGCACGAAAAATATCCAGTAGGTATTGCGCCGGCCAATATAATCCGAAGCACTAGCCCAGATGAATCGCCCCATCATATTAAAAGCACTAATCATTACCACGTAGGTTGCAGCAAAAGAGGCATCGACAATATCCGGCAAGGTTGTGCCAAAGATTTCTCTCATCATGGTGCTGGCGACACCCAGCACCCCTATGCCTGCCGTGACATTTAAACACAGCACCAGCCAAAGCTGGTAAAACTGGGGCGTCTTAAGCGCCTGATCGATATCGACGTGATTACTGGAGATGAGCGCATTTTGTTTCCCCTCTCCCGTTTCTTCCCAACCCTCAGGTTTCCAATTCTCGGCGGGCAGACGATATGAAAATGCCGCAATCAACATTACCGCGAGATAAATCAAACCAAGCACGAAGAAAGTCTCTGCCACACCAGAATCGCCAGAACCAACCAGATACACGCCTTCCGGTCCAGGCAATGTCATATTGCGAATTTCCGCAGCGCCTACCACCACAACTTCCTGTAGGCTGCCGCCAATTTCGGCAAAGCGTCTGCCAGCCTGTGTAACTAACTCCAGGTCTGCAACACTTCCCAGATAATCCGGCGCTTGATAAAACAGCTTTATAAAGAATTCCTTCAAAGGGGCGCCAATCATGGCACCGCCGCCGAATCCCATAATCGCCATGCCTGCCGCCATACCCCGACGATCCGGAAACCAGCGAATGAGAGTACTAACCGGCGATACATAGCCCAAACCCAGGCCACAACCACCGATAACGCCGTAACCCAGGTAAAGCAGCCACAGCTGATGGCTCAAAATGCCAAGACCACCGATTATATAGCCTCCTCCCCAACAAACAGCAGAGACTACGCCGACCATGCGCGGACCCACTTTTTCCAACCACTTGCCAGCGAACGCGGCAGACAGACCAAGGAAAACGATCGCCACGGTAAAAACCCACACCACCTCACTGAGATTCCAGTCATCGGCGGCGCTAGTCACCACGCCGAACACCCGCGTTAGAGAGGGGTTATAAATACTCCAGGCATACACCGACCCGATGCACAGATGTATAGCGATAGACGCCAGAGGGACGCGCCAACGATTGTAGTCAGGCGCTGCGATAATTCGTTGCTTGGAAAGTAGTCCGCTCATAGTTCGATATCCCGGCTTCTTATTGTGCATTGGAGAATAAACCTTACGGCTTCTTTCGTCTATGCACATAAGCTTAAATGGCGACAGGACTAATTTAATCAGGCTTAATCGAGGACCTACTGGCAAGATAACAAAAGAAGAGGAGAAGTATTGCTATGTAACTCCAACATAACTTATTTCATAAGTTATGCCGCCGGAGCTATTTCCAAGAGACCCTCTCTGGGAACTAAAATAGAGTCGTTGATAGGAAGGATCGAATGCAGGCCCGGTTATCTCAGAAAGATCGTGACCGATGATCTGTAGCAAGGGGATCACGCGCTCATCGGGAGTTAGAACGACGAGTTGCATATCATCCCCGTCTTCAGCTATCAGCACATCACCGCTTGCGGTGATTATTACATTGTCCACCCCTTGCAGAATCGGTGTATTACTCGTAGCAATATCATAGACAATAGTTAGCTGTTGGCTAACAACGTCATAGCACCACACTCGATTATCATGCTTGGTGGTAAAATAGGCATTGTTATCATAGATAGCAATGCCTTCACCGCCGCTAAATACTTTATAGCCTAACACTTGTTTCCTGGCATCTTGCCTCATCGCAAGAGGGTCAGGCACAGCCAACCATTCGATAAAGGAAGAACCATCTGTTTCGACAACGGAGGCGATTTCAAGCGCCCCACTGCTGAGATCGGGCAAGGGTTTGTCAGGGCGAAATCGATAGAAGCCACCATCTGGCAGATCCTCGGTGAGGTACAGGCATTGATTGAGTGTGTCTACCGCTACCGCTTCATGACGAAAAGTGCCCAAGGCTGGCCGAACAACTGCGGGCTTAATCCCCATTGGATCACATTCGTAAACCTGTCCCCGGGGGAATTCCTCACAGGACAGCCAGCTGCCCCAGGGAGTTGCACCGCCCGCACAATTAACCGAGGTGTTATCCAGAATGCGGTAGGCGTCGATGACTTCGCCACTGGCATCGAAACGAATAGCGCCTACACCGCCCCCATTGCTTCGCACCTCACTGTTAGAAACGTATACCCAGCCGCCATCGTCGGTAGCAAAGGTTGCTCCACCATCTGGCGAATCATGCCAGATGTAACCCGGCAAACCGGCAGGAGCCTCTCCCGAACGCGCTACGATGCGAGACTTAAAGCCTGGGGGCAGCCTCACGCCATTGACATCCGGGGCCAATAAATCGCCAATATTGTTCAGAGAATAGAAGGCGCCTGTGTCGGCTTCGCTGGCCATAGCCTGCCGATGGCGTAGTAAGCCACCGGCGGCAAACAAGCTGGCGCCGGTCAAACCCATGCGCAGGAAATTTCTTCGATTGTATTGTTGTTGAATCATGACAGAAGTTTACATCAAATCCTGTTGCAAATTCTTTACGCGGAATAGTGCCGTTAAGGGTAACCAGAGCACCTCTGCCTAGCTTACGTCCCAGGTATGGCCGCTATGCAAAAGTTCTTTCAGCGAACCCTTGGCGGCGCGTGCCTTGATTACTTGTGCGCGTGAATCGTCCACATAGCTGGTCTTCTCTGCATGATAGATAACCCCGACCGCAACGGGAAAATCCGGAGCAGACATTGTCGCCAGCAGAGTAGCAAGAACCTTGTTGCTCTCGTCGTGAATCAACACATCGGCATTGTTCGCCTCCACAACTTCCAGCTTCAGACTTTCCCGGTTAAGACGAATGCCTTTCTCGGCCTCTTTGCCAAAGATTACCGGCTTGCCATTTTCCAGTTCGACCTTGAAGTCGGCGGCAATTTTCTTGTCTTTCAGCTTATCGAATATGCCGTCATTATAGATCGGGCAGTTCTGCAGGATTTCGATAAAAGACGCCCCCCTGTGATCGTGACCCCGGGTTACCACGGCGGCCAAATGCTTTGCCTCGGTATCAATCGACCGGGCGATAAAGGTTCCGCCGGCGCCGATAGCCACTTCACAAGGAGATAGCGGCAAATCAATCGAGCCCTGTGGTGAAGAAGGCGATCGCGTTCCAATTTGAGAGGTGGGTGAGTATTGCCCCTTGGTCAGTCCATAAATTTCGTTATTGAACAACAGTATCTGCAGATCAACATTGCGCCGTAATACGTGCAACATATGATTGCCGCCGATGCTGAAGCCATCACCGTCACCGGTAATAACCCACACATCAAGCTCTGGATTTGCCAGCTTCACACCGGTTGCAACCGCCGGCGCACGACCATGAATTGTATGAAAGCCATAGGTGTTCATGTAGTAGGGAAAACGGGATGAACAACCTATGCCGGAAATAAATACCTGATTTTCTTTCGGCTGATCAAATTCCGGCATCAGTTTTTGAATCGTCTTTAGAATGGCATAGTCACCGCAACCGGGACACCATCTTACTTCCTGATCCGAGGCATAGTCTTTCAGGGTTAACTTGGGTAGAGCCTGGTTCATGATTTGCCCTCCAATGCAGCATTCTTTTTGTGAATCGCCGCCAATATTTCGCCAATCTTGAAAGGCTGACCGGCGACCTTGTTTAAGGCTTCTGCGTCGATTAAATACTCTGAACGAATCAGCCGCACGAATTGCCCGGTGTTCATTTCTGGAACCAGGATCGCGTCAAAACTATTTAACAACTCACCCAGGTTTTTCGGTAGCGGACAAATATACCGAACCTGGATATGCGATACATCCAGGCCTTCGGCTCGAGCCCGCTTAACGGCCTGATGAATAGCACCGAAGGTTGAACCCCAGCCCACTACCGCTAACTTGCCTGAGGTATTCCCCAGACAAACTTCCTGCAAGGGAATATCATTGGCTATACCGGCTATTTTGGCCTGCCGCAGATCCGTCATCTTCTGATGATTTTCAGGATCATAGGATATGTCGCCCGTATCGTAAGCCCGCTCGATACCGCCTATGCGATGCTCAAGTCCCGCCGTTCCCGGCTTCGCCCAGACTCGTGCCAGAGTTTCTTGATTGCGCAACGAGGGCTTAAAGCCCTCGGGGTCACTATGATGGGTAACTGGAAATGGTGTGAAAGACGCTATATCGGGAATCTTCCAGGGCTCCGCTGCATTCGCCAGATAACCATCGGAAAGCAATATAACCGGTGTCATATATTTGGTCGCTAGCCGTACCGCTTCGATTGCCACATCAAAACAATCCGTGGGCGTCGACGAAGCAATAACCGGCATGGGAGTGTCACCATGCCGACCATAAACCGACATATTCAAATCCGACTGCTCGGTCTTGGTAGGTAACCCGGTCGAAGGGCCACCGCGCTGAGTATTCACAATCACCAACGGCAATTCTGTGGCCGCCGCCAAAGCAATACCTTCCGCCTTCAGGGCAATACCGGGGCCCGAGCTTGAAGTGACGCCTAACTGGCCGGCGAAAGATGCACCGATCGCCGCGCACACCGCCGCAATCTCATCTTCCGCTTGAAAGGTGTTGATATTGAATTCTTTGTGACGAACCAACTCATGCAATAAATTCGACGCAGGAGTAATCGGATAAGAGGCAAATAATAGCTCTATGTTAGCCAGCTCCGAGCCGGCAATTAAACCCCAGGCCAAGGCATTGGTTCCGGTCATGTTTCTATAAGTGCCAGGTGGCACTTTCGCCTTAGGCACGTGATAGACATGAATACCCGCCGGCAGTTCTGCCGTCTCACCGTAGGCATGCCCTGCATTTAGCGCCGCGATATTGGCATCGGCTATGTCAGGATTACTGGAAAATTTACTCTTCAGACTGGCGATGGTTGCCGTGCGCTCACGATCGAATAGCCACAACACCAAACCGAGGGTCCACATATTCTTGCAACGTAGTCCCGCCTTATGACCAAGAGCAAAAGGCTCAACCGCGGCCAGAACTTGCTTGGAGATATCGATATCAAGCACACGAAACCCATCCAGGGAGCCGTCTTCCAATGGATTAGTGGCATATTTTGCCTTAGTGAGATTCTTCGCAGTGAAGGCGCCGCTATCAACAATAAGCAGGCCGCCATCGACCAGATTGGCAACATTAGTAGTCAATGCGGCGGGGTTCATCGCCACCAGTACGTCGAGCGCGTCGCCGGCGGTGGTGACATCCTCTGAGCCGAAATAAATCTGAAAGGCAGATACACCAAAGGTAGCGCCCACGGGGGCCCGAATCTCGGCGGGAAAATCGGGAAATGTCGATAGATCGTTTCCCGCCAAAGCGGTAACCTGGGTAAAGTTATTACCAGTCAGTTGCATCCCGTCACCGGAGTCTCCGGCAAAGCGTACAACCACATCGATAACTTCTCGTTCATCGAGATGATGTTCGTCTAATTTTTCTTCAGCTAATTCCATATCCCGCTCACAAAACCTGCACAAAATTACCGGGACAAATAATTCCCGTATGCAATGAAGAACCTGTTAAGGCTATTTTTGATGCAAAGGCAACGGCGCCGAAAGACCTGCGCAGCATGCCAAAAAAGAGGCAGGATTCTAACAGATTAATAATGGCGGGTCTTACAAAATGATCGTTTTGCGACCCGCCGAACAGGCTTATTGCTTGATGAATTTACGTATAATCATGCCGTCACCGCCTTCACCCCCGGTGACTTCACCGGTGTAGACATTGCCATCGGCATCCACAACCACCCCTTCCGGTTCCGAGCCCTGGATAAAGCCCATAAGCTCGCCGGTTTCGGCGCTGCCGTAAGTCACCCCACGCTTGCTCTGATAGTCGGCAACATAGAGGATATCGTTCTGGTCGATAAACATCCCGCTAGGCCAGCCAAACTGATCCCATTCGGTGAGGTAATTGCCCTGCTGATCGAAGATTTGAATACGGTGATTGGAGCGATCGCCGACTAACACCCGGCCGCGGCTGTCTATAACTATGGTGTGAGGCAGGTCGAACTCACCTGGGCCGGTTCCCTTGTGGCCCCATTCCATCAGATATCTGCCTTCCTTGTTAAATTTGACGATACGATTATTGACGTGACCATCGGCCACGAACAGATCGCCATTGGCAGCAACCGCCGAATCCGCTGGTCCACCGAAGGTATTCGGTCCCGTCCCACTAAAGCCGCGAGCACCCAGTCTCAATAAGACCTTTCCGGAGGTGTCGAATTTGGTGACCGTATTGCCAGTCCGGGGATGATAGTCTGTCGCCCAGAGTGCGCCGTCCGGCGCAACACGAAAGCCGTGCGGAAGAGACACCCATTCCGAACCCCAGCTATCGACCATATTGCCTTCGGCGTCGAATTTCATAACCGGAGGTTCGGCGCGATGAAAGGCATAAATAAAGCCCTCTTGATCGATGGTAACGTTGGGTGTCTGGCCCCATACGATGCCGTCAGGCAAAGGTTTCGGCCAGTTCGGATCGAGCACATAGTCCTGCGCCTGACTGGCTACCGACAGCAGCGTGCCAAGCAATAACAGGCTGGCTGTTAAAATCTGCCTGGTCCTGTTGCTGTTGATCTTATTACTCTTATAAAAAGGGGTATTCATGCCATTCACCATTGTTGCTCTCAGTATGTGGATAGACCCAAGCTTACACGGAATTGGGCTTGAATCAACCGCCAGACTTTCCGCTTTAGAGGCCTTCAGCGACGGCTTATTGGCGTTGCTGCGTATAGTTATATGACTGTCAATTGCGTGTTGGCCCAAAGTCAGACAAAACTTAATTGACGGAGACCTCTATTTTGTACACAACAGTAAGGCAGGAGAAATAATATGGACAAATTGCGCTTAATTGTAGGCCTGGGAATACTAGGCCTGTCTGCATCGACAATGGCAGCCGATGAAAAATCACCCGGCGATCGCGCCATGACTGAACTCGATACTGACGGCGATGGCCGTGTAACTTTCGTCGAATTTCAGGCGCATGGATCCGAGGCATTAGCGGCGATGGACAGCGATGGTAACGGTGTATTGACGATTGATGAGTTCCTGAATGGGCGTCCAGGCCCGGGTTTCGGCGATCGAGGCCGACGTGGCGATCGTGGCGATCGCAGCGGCGACGGACGCCCCCAACGCGAACCCAGCGATGAACAAGCGGCACGTATGCAGGAAATGCAGGAAATGATGGCTCAGCGTGCTACCGAGCAATTTCAGGAAATGGACACCGATGGCGATGACCTTGTAAGCTTCGATGAATTTCAGCAAGCTAATTTCCTCAGAATGGATGCTGACAACAACGGGGTGTTATCGGCACAGGAATTACGGCCCCAACGTGGCGGTCGCCCTGCAGCTGGTCGTCACGGCCCTGGTGGCCCAAGAGGAGACCGGACTCCTCAAGTCTGAGCGCCGATTCGGTACTAAGCTAGTGTAAGGAAACCTTAAGCGTAATGACTGATGAAGAATTGATGATGGCAGTTTGCCGAGGTGATCAGCGCGCCTATCAAACTATTGTCAAACAACATCTAACCTCCATTAGTCATTACGCTTTTAGAATACTGGGCAATCAGAAGGATACCGAAGACATTACACAGGAAGTGTTTCTAAAATTATGGACCAACGCGCCGCAATGGAAACCTGAAAAGGCGAAACTGACTACCTGGTTACATCGCATTACACACAATCTATGTATTGATTACTTGAGAAAACATGGGCGAATGCAAACCCGGGAAAGCTTCGAAGAAGAAACGGCCTCATTTGAATTGAATGGTGCAGATGCGAGTAACTACAAAATAAAAATACTGAACCAGGCTCTTGGGCAATTGCCGGAGAACCAGCGCAGCGCTATCACCCTGTGCCACTATCAGGGTTTCTCCAACAAGGAAGCGGCGGCTATCATGAACATCTCGGTTAAGGCTTTGGAATCAGCCGTCGCCAGAGCGAAACGAAGTTTAAGAAATCGGCTGCTTGAAGAAGACGTAAAAACTGAGCAACCCGTAGAGAATGATAAACTCGGGAACGGCAAATCAGACAGCGTAGAATCAAAGCAACGGCGGGAACCAGGATGACAATCGAAGAGTTTACAAAAATTGTTGAAAGCTACGGGTCCGAAGCCGCTCGCTGGCCCGCAGAGCAGCGAGAGCAATGCAGAACCTTTATGGCAAGCAATGCTGCCGCAAGCACTCTACTCAATCAGCAGCGAGAGTTGGAAAGCCTGTTGGACCAGATAACGGTTCCCGAATTTCCCACACTCGAATCTCGCGTACTGAATCAGCAATTACCCAAACAAGAAGCCTCCGTATTAGATCGGGCGCTAGCATGGCTGCTACCGAAAAACAGCTTTAGCCAACAGCTTTGGCGTCCCGCCATGCTTGCCTGTCTGCCTTTGGTGTTTGGCATTGTGATTGGTAATTTTTTCAGCTTTGGCATCGCCCTGGAAAACGATGGCTTTGCCTACTGGGACGATGAACTCACTATGTTGTCTCTCAATGAATATACGGAGAATTCGTTTTAGTCATGAACAAAAATAAACTTTTAATTTTCGCACTACTGGTATCGCTCGCCATTAACCTGATTTTTATTGGCGGCATTGCTTTTCGCTTTTCAAATATTCAGAATGAATTTGGCGGCAGGCCCCTGCCCCCTAATGTTGGCTGGATAGTGCGCGACCTCAGCGAGGAACGCAGAAGCGAACTCGGCCCACTACTGCAACAGAGTTTCGAACAAACCCGACCGGTTCGCGCAGAAATGCTCACTGCCCAGCGCCGTGTTAATGAACTCATGTCAGCACAGGCCTTCGATGACACCGCGCTCAATCAAGCGTTTGCCGACCTGCGGGATGCGAACCTGCGCTATCAGGCTTTGTCTCACCAACAAACCAGCATTATCCTGAATGAGTTATCGGAACAGGAACGTCAAACGGCGATGGAATTTGTCGAGCGTCGCGGCCCTCGCGATGGCAGAGATGGTTTCAGAGGCAGGGAAGGCGGCCCTGAGTTTGGCCGCCGTGGAGCCCCGGGACCCGGCGGACCAGGACGAACTCCACCCGCGGAGCCTGGTCAGTGAGCGAAACTACGGCAGCAAAGCAAGCATTCAAGAAGGGCAGGTATCGACACTTCAAAGGCAATCTGTATGAAGTCATCGATATCGCCCACCACAGCGAAACCCAGGAACCGATGGTGCTATACCGTGCGCTGTATGCAGAGCACGGCCTGTGGGTAAGACCGCTGTCCATGTTCTTTGAGACCATCCAGCGTGATGGAATCAATGTACAACGCTTTCAATATATTGATGATGATGCCGCTGAAGACTCGCCGCTCTAATCCACGGCAAAAATCCTTTGACACTGTTCTCACTCTAACCCCGGTTGTCCAGCAATTACTTGAACTGTTAGCTTAAGTCACAAAGTCAGAGAGCTTCTTTCTCGTGCTGGCCGCCAGCCTCTGCGGCATTGCTTGCTCACGGACCTTCGGCCCTGATTGTTCGCAAGCAACACCCCAGAGGCTGGCTTGAGGAATTGGAATTCAGTGCTTCTTTCTTTCGATCTTAAATTCGACTCCGCGTGAAGCCCGCAGGGCTGGGGCGGTTTCACGCGAACAATCAGGGCCGAAGGTCCGTGAGCGGGGAATTGCCCCAGCCCTGTGGGCGAGAAAAAGTTACAGATCTCGACCCTGCTTTTCTTTTCTTTTCTTTTCTTAGCTTCAATTACTTCATTGATAACGCTTGGTGTTTCTTGCTTTGGGAGGCTGACGTTGACCATTGGTGGATCCGTCACTGTCATCCTCCAACGCATATCTAAACAAATATTGCACCCCTTCCACAGCGACCGCCCTGCCATTTCTTACTCGCGGTTGAAATTCGAATTGCGCCGCCGCTCGAATTGATGTCCGATCAAATATCTCCGCCGGCTCTGCATCCACAACCCTCAGGGAATTTTCCACCACCCTGCCATTCTCGTCGACCGTAAAACCAACCAGACTCCAACCTTCAATTCCACGCTGTGCGGCTCGGGTTGGATACAGCGGAGCGATTGCTACAAGCGGTAAATAGTCCTGATCCAAATCATTCGCACCAAACAAGTTTATCCCACTACAGGCGCTAACTATCAGCATCGCACTCATCAACAAGCCAGCAATAAAAGTCTTGCTCGCCTTACCGGCCAATGAGCCGTCGAGAATATTGCGAATACGCAGGGACAAACTACTCTCATCGAACATCAGCTGCGCCAGAATCGGTGCCTGGGTGTCTTTGCGCTTCATCTTCGCCAACCTGAGCAAGTCTTCGGCATAGTGAACGCCGTCCTTGCCATAGTTTAACACCGCGGAATCACAAGCTTGCTCTGCCGCCTCATTGACCCGCGCCTTGGCATACCAGAGCAGAGGGTTGATCCAGAAGACACGGCTTAACAGGTGACAAAACAACATCGTTGCCCAGTCGAGACGCTTGATATGGCTAAGCTCATGCACCAGCACATCTTCCAGAGTCGAGGCATTCCAGTCACCGGCATGGCTTGGCAAAATGACCACAGGCCTGAACAGCCCAAACGACATTGGCGAGTTAACGACGACGCTGAACTTCAGTGCAATTTTTCTTGAAATACCCAGCCGAGAGGAAATCGCCGTTAGCTGATCGACAAATTTTCCGTCGCTTGACTCAACGGCGCTGTTGTTCAATTTCGCCAAGGCAATAGCAGAGCCCAGTAAGCGCAAGAGTAATCCCGCAGTGATCAGCAAATACAGAGCGGCGACCAGGGCGTTACTACTCACACCCGCCGCATCGATTGGCGTTACCGCCACGGCTTGCACAGTAATAATAGTCAGCGGGCCTGCATCGAGAAAATTGCTCGATAGGGAGCTGAGCAAACTGCCGGCAAATGGCAGCAAGGCAATACACAGTAGACAATTCATCCACAGCAGATGGGAACTGGCATTGGAGATTCTATTACGCAGCAACGCGGCTATCACAACCGTGAGCGCGAGAATCAACGACGACTTCAATACCAGATCCAATAGTTCTTGCAGAAATGCTTGGCCGACAAGCGCGGTAGAAAGAAATTCTTGCAGGATTATAGTTTCCATCGGTAGCTACCCCTTTCGTTTCTTGTTAGTCAGGTTTTTAGTAGATAGTTTATTGGCCTTTTTCTTTTCCTGGATCAACCTCTCCAATTGCTGCAGCTCTTCATCAGAGATGTCATCATTCGATAGATCGAGCAGAGAATTCACCGCCAACAGTGGAGAGTCACTAAAAAATGTTTTCACAATATTGGACAGAGCAGACTTCGATGCCGCCTTGTGTGCAATGAGTGGATAGTAAACATACTTAAGCCCACTCTCTCGATGACTGATGTGTCCCTTTTCCACCAGTTTACGCAGCAAGGTTCGCACCGAGGAATAACTGGGCGGGTCTTCCATATTGTCCATCACCTGTTTCGCACTGGCTTCTTCCAGACGGTAGATAATGTCCATCATCTGCCGCTCCCGGCGACTCAGTTTACTGGCCTTGGTCATAGTTTATGCTCCTGAGCAGAAGATTCCTGTAGCGAGAATCAATTGTTGTGCTAATTTTTTAACACTATGGCAAAAAATTAACACATAGGGATTTAATGTCAACACATTTCTTGCTTTAATTACCTCCGCTCGCTGGCAAGCGAGGAACCATCGGCCGGTTCTGCTATAGACGAGCCCTACAGAACACCGCTATTCTGCACACCGCAACTAACCACCGAACAGAGACCGCAATGATCAAGCTCAAACTCTTTGCCGCACTCACACTTCTGGGCGCACCGCTAATCGGCTGTAGTGATGATTCAGCCAACATGACTTTGGACACCGCCGAAGTAGAGGCTATCTTGCACCAGCATATTGCCCTACTGGCCTCCGATGAATACGAGGGCAGAGCACCGGCTACTCCAGGGGAAGAGAAAACCATTAATTATCTGCAACAGCAATTCGAAGCCCTGGGAATTGCTCCCGGCAATGGTGATTCCTATTTTCAAAGTGTCTCGGTTACCGAAACCACCACCGCCAGCGATGCGGTATTGAGCATGAAGGGCGGCAATTACCAGGCGACTTTTGCTTATGCCCAGGAGATGATTGTCGGCAGCCAGCAGCAGATAGCCGCAATCGAAGTAGTCGACAGCGAAGTGGTTTTTGTCGGCTATGGCATTGTCGCCCCGGAGCGTAACTGGAATGACTATGCTGGAATCGACGTGAGCGGAAAGACGGTGATTATTCTGGTTAACGACCCCGGCTACGCTACCCAGGATGCAGAACTGTTTAACGGCAATGCTATGACATACTACGGTCGCTGGACCTACAAGTTTGAAGAAGCGGCTCGGCAGGGCGCTGCCGCCGCATTGATCGTGCACGAAACCGGACCGGCCGGCTATGGCTGGGAGGTAGTCAGCAGTAGCTGGTCTGGCCCACAGATCGGATTGCAGGCGGCGAACCTGAATCTCGATAGAGCGGAGATCGAAGGCTGGCTGACACTGGATTCCGCCGAGGCCCTGTTTGCCGGCGCCGGTCTGGACTATCAACAACTGAAAAGCGCCGCCGCACAGCGTGGTTTCAGCGCCGTACCTCTGGCCGACATCAAGACTTCGGTTAGTATTGAAAATTCGCTTCGAGTCTCCGAGTCACAAAACGTCATCGCCATGATTCCTGGCACGCAGCGCCCCGAAGAAACTATCATCTACACCGGTCACTGGGATCATCTCGGGGTGAATGCCGAATTACCGGGGGACAATATTTATAACGGTGCCGTTGACAATGCTACCGGTACGGCCGCCCTGCTGGCACTGGCCCGACTGCACTCTCAGCAAGCCGCGCCGGCACGCAGTATCGTCTTTCTTGCGGTTACCGCAGAGGAGTCCGGACTGCTGGGCTCACAGTGGTATGCAGAACATCCGATATTTCCCCTTGCAAAAACTGTCGCCAATATCAATATGGACGCGATGGGCACTAACGGCCCGATGAAGGACATAGTAGTAGTGGGTTACGGCAGCAGCGAGCTGGAAAATTACCTCGAACAAGCGGCTAACAAACAAGGTCGCCACATTATCCCGGAGCCGACCCCCGAGCGCGGTTATTATTACCGCTCAGACCATTTTAATTTCGCTAAAATGGGCATCCCGGCACTGTATGCCGAGTCTGGCGAAGACAGTGTCGAAAATGGCAGGGAATGGGGCGCCAAGCAGGCGCAAGATTACACAGACAACCGTTACCATGCCCCATCTGATGAATATAACTCTGAGTGGGATCTGAGCGGCGCGGCACAGGATATCTTTCCGTATTTCGATGTCGCCGACAAACTCAGCCAGGAAATCCGCTTTCCGAATTGGTTTGAAGGAAATGAGTTTAAGGCTATTCGAGATGCGTCGCGGCTTGGGTTATAGCGAATATGTTTTGCAATTGGGACGCATTAGTATCGATGAATGAAATTAATACTAGCTCCATTCGAACTAACTTCCCATACGCCAAATTTCACTCTCGTCTAGAGAGCGCTCTCTATGCATCAAAATCCAATCTGAATGCTCATCCAGTGCCGATTGCCCTAGAACTGCGAGCACCAGTCTAAGCTCCTCCGTTTCCTCTGTTGCCGACAAGCGGCGATGAGCATTGTCAAAAATACGCAACATGAATTCATATTGCTTGATCAATTCTTTGGTTGCAGTCGCATAGGCATAACCCTCGCGCACACCATAGGACAACAGTGTAGCTCCCATAAGGACAGTCAAAAACACATGCACCGGATCAGGCAATAGCGAATCTGCGAAGATAAAAACGAACACCGCTAATACACTGACATAGAGACTCAAGCGTCCAATCCTCTCTGTCAATTCCTGCCGCTTGATACGCTCATGAGCGCGGCGCTTAAAGTAACCAAGCTGCCCCCTATCGGGAGCACCAACCCATTCATCCACAGTAAACGCAACACCGCCGGGATCTTCATTTGGATAGGCATCGCAGCGAATGCCCCCTACCCGCATGACGTTTCGAATCCAACCAAATTCGGGATTCTGGCTTTGCAAATAACTGTCATGGGCATACTTCCAACGATTTTCATCTGTGACACCAGCCACTGCCCAGTAGAACTGTACGCGCAAGCCCTCGGCGAGAGTTCGATAGTCCAGATACTTTCGTTGCCAGGCCCCTTTTTTTGCCAGATAGTGAGCGGCGGTTGCGACCGCAAAAAATCCCAGGAATGCCAACAATAGAACGCGCACTGACTGAAAGTCTGAATAAAGGATAAACATCAGCCCCATCAGAAAAGCCATCCAATGGGTAATAAATAACGTCCGCAGTGTCTTGCGCTGGTAATAGATAGCCAACCAATCAGCCCTGTAGTAAATACGGTCGATTGCCTCCGCTCCCTCTGGCAATTTAGTTTCAATATTCTCGCCAATCAATGACCACTTCCCTGCTTCAATCTGTTCTGCAAATTGCAGCGCATCGACAGCAAATTCACTGCTGCGCTGAAAAATCAGTACGTGTTGAGCAGGTAATTGCCTGGAACGAGGCTCGTCCACGTCCTTGCTATACCAACTCCAATCCAGAGGTGTGTGATCGGGGTGTGGTTCAAAGCCTTCGCTGTCACGAGAGCAAACAATATGAAATACCAGATCACTTTCGTCATCCACTAACATTTGCTGAGCCGCTACACTCTTGGGTGTTATGCCCGGCATTACATTGTCATGATGAAATTCCACAACTTGAGCAGTACCACCCAGATGCGACGAAGCTTTTCCGTCCCAGAGGGCGAGCAATATATGACAATGAGCACTGAGATAGATACCCAGTTTCGCATAGGGATAATCATTCTCCCACTTTGCCTGATCCATCCCCACTGGGGCGACAGGAATGTCACTTACAAGTTCAAAGACTTGTGTAGCCTGAGAACAAAGCAAATCAAAGCGTTGACGAGCCTGCTCGGTCCTGAAATCCGGCAGATAAGTCTCTCGTGACTTGGGTAGCGGCACAACCAGATCGATATCCAGCTCAATGGCCACTTCCGCCACCAGCATATCGGCACCTTCCGCAAGCGAAGACATCACCATCAATGGATTAGCCGGGTAATTTTCTTGCAGTTCCAGAAATAGACTTTTAACCCGTGCTCGAATTGCGCCCAGCTCAGTATCGACCAAGTCCCGGTGGCCGGTGACAGCAATAACCAGGGGTATAATTTTAATTTTTTCGGATGAATTTTTCATTATTTACTCAAGCATTTATCAACGATGATCTCATCATCAATAGCACAGTAACTCCGATATCAACGCTTCCACTCTCTATTCCAGTCGCGAATTACACAACGCGACATAGCAGAATAAGCGCTTAAACCGATTCCTGCTTCTTCCTATTCACGGGATAAAAGCAATCAGGTAATTTTCCGCTTAAGCCACTCAACAATAACCCGATTCACTTCTTCCGGTTTCTCTTGCTGGGTCCAGTGCCCGCTGTCCAAGACCGTGTATTTTTCCAGATCTGTGATGAAGTCTTCCATACCGTCGGCCGAAGACGGTGGCAGTATCACATCGTTCTCCGCGCCAATGTAGAGACTCGGCACTTCGATGCGTGATGGGGCATTGGCCATGATAGCGCCAATTTTTGCAGCCGCCCGATACCAGTTCAGACCCCCGGTAAATCCGGTGGCCTCATAGGTCTGGGTAAAATACTGCATGACCTCCTCCGGCAGGAATGGGTCGCCGGGAGGGTCTTCGCGCTGAATCATCGCCAACAGATTCATTTCTCGCTCTTCGGAAGACTCCGGCATCCGCGCGAAGGCTTCCCTGTCCCAAATGCCACCGCGGCTGAGAATAAAATCGAAGGTATGACGCACATCGGCTTGCAGAATAGCCTCGGCATTACCCGGCGGCATAAAAGTGGCCACATAGTAATTCGGCGTCATGATAATGAGTGAAGGCTCTGAATTTTCAAGCGGCGGAAGATCCGCTGGGCGACCCGCCGAGGTGTTCAGTCCGATGATTCCACTGCAGCGATCCGGATGCAGTCTGGCCATAGCCCAAACCACGGCGCCACCCCAGTCGTGGCCACAGAACACCGCCTTGTCGATGCCCTTGGCATCGAGCAAGCCCGCCAGGTCATCACAAAATATCTGCATATCATATTGCGCAGGATCATCTGGACCACCGGTTAAACCAAAGCCACGTTGATCCGGTGCAATTCCATGAAAACCCGCAGCGGCCACCGCATCGAGCTGACTGCGCCAGCTAAAGGCGAGTTCGGGCCAGCCATGACAAAAAACTACGGCGGGCCCCGATCCCTTTTCATAGACCGCCATATTAATGCCATTACTTGCGACGAATGTGGGAGCAGGCATCATCGGCGCGGGGCGCACGGAAGCGCCCTCAACTGAGCAAGATGACATGAGAGGACTGGCGACTCCGATGCCTGTTAAAGCCGTGGTCTGCAAAAATTTTCGGCGACTAATAGCCATATTTAATTTCCTGTAGCGGATTACATAGAAGTAAGCTGAATCGATGCTATTGAACTTATTACAACTGCGGCAAAACTGAAAGTGAATTTTTCCTAGCGCCACAGATCGGCGAATGGAACTGGCAGTTGGCGTATGTTTCGAGTCTATCACAGCGACCAATCTGCCTATAGAGACCCCGGACACTACTATTTGCAGACGGTGATTGCAGGCAGGGGCGTTTTATTCTAACGTGACTAGAAGCAGAAACCTGTAAATCGCAAGCAGCCGCCCAATGAAACTCTCCAGCTCAAACTCGCCTCTCTATTTACCCGAAGAGAATCAAACCACTGTTCTTCGCCTGGGATTACAGCCGCTGGAAAAAGAAGACTGGATTTATATTGATGATGCGCTGCCAATATTCTACCGCCATAAAACCCAATTAAGACTACAGCATGAGAGCGAGTGCTTCCAGGCTCTCGCCGAATCCAAACCGGCACAGGAAGAATTTCATGATTTCTTACTCCGCCATTTGTTAGAAAAGACGGAAACCACTTATCAATTAACCGGCCATACCTTACACGACAGCAACGGGAAGCTGAGCTGGCAGATAGAAAACAAAGATCTGTGGCAAGCTTCGCTATGGATAGCCGATGATTTTTGCCTGCTGGAAAAAATATCGAACGAGTACATTATGACGGCGGCCAGTGTCTGCTCGCCGTCGAATTGGAAGCTGGAGGAAAAAATTGGAACATCAATTGACGCCATTCATGCCCCCGTTCCGGGCTATGCCGATGCCTTAAGTACACGAGTACGAAAGCTAATGGATGGTCTGAAACCACACAAAGTGGTGATGCGTTTTAATTGGTCTATTCAAAAGGGCAATGAACTGTTCTGGCGATCTGACTTGGAAGAGATGAATAGCGCGAACGAGAAATTCTGGCGCATCGAAAGACAAACCTTGCTGCGCCTGCCGCACACCAATGCCATCGCCTTCGGCATTCGCATTTTTTTGCATCGCTTCAGCGTCATGCCGAATAAGTCTGGCTTCAATCAAGCAATAGCACAAATTCTGCAGCAGCTACCGAGCGCTGAAAAAGCCTATAAATGCCTGATTTAATTTTTCGATTGGCGAAGCTTAGCCACAGACATGCAAAGTCAGTTTTCAAGACCCGCGCTTACTACACGAAACCCTATGTGGTGATCCTGATATTCCGGAGGATCTTCGAAGTGGTGACAAGCTGAACGAGCCACCGCCGCATTACTTCCCCACCAGCAACAAATATCTGTCTGGCATTCATCATTTTTAGCAATATACTATTGACAGCTTGGCTCATGTCGCAGAAAGTCACGCTCTGGATAAAAAGGCTCTGGGCAGACTATTACTCTCATGGGTCAGCAGTAACATCAGGGATAAACAAGCATAAGGTAGTTTTATGATTAACAGTAAGATTTTTTCTCAGCGCTGGATTCGCCGCTGCGCTTTGGCATTAGTATTGATCCCACTCTCCATGCAAGCGGTGTATGCAAGCACATTCGTACAGGTGAATACCTCCCTGGGGAATTTCCTGGTGGAGCTGCTTGACAGCGCAACGCCCGGCACCGTCAACAATTTCCTCAATTATGTAAACTCCGGTCGTTACAACGGCACGGTCATCCATCGATCTGTACCAGACTTTGTGGTTCAGGGGGGGTGGCTTACTTTTAATGAAGCCGCACAAAACCTCGATCCCATTCCCCTCGACCCCAACATTGTTAACGAGCCAGGCATCTCCAACACCCGCGGCACCATCGCTATGGCAAAAGTCGATGGCGACCCGGACAGCGCCAATAGTCAGTGGTTCATTAACCTGGTCGACAATACAGGATTGGACAGCGTTAACGGCGGTTTCACAGTATTCGGCAGAGTACTGGGTAGCGGAATGGATATAGTGGATGTCATAAACAACTTACCGACACAGCAATTTGTCTCAGGCAGTCCATTCCCCACAATCAACTACAATGGCGGGAGTGTGCTGAGTGCCAATCTGGTAAATATCTCCATGTCTGTGGTCACGGGCCCGGCAAATTACCTGGAACCCCTGACCAACCTGTTGCGCGTAACCGTGGACGGAGGAGCCGAGGGCATGGCAAGGGTTGCATTCACAATCAATTCCACCTCACCCGAAGCGGTAATCCAGTTAAACCCCGATAGCATAGTGCCATTAACCGAGACTGTCGCAAACATTGCGACCTTCGATGGGGCAAGCGGCCAGCTTGTATTGCCTGAATTGGTAGTTGATGGCGTGGTGGCCTATCGAAACGTGGTCTTTCAATTGAGTAATCCCGCGCTTTTTCAATTTACCGCGGTATCGTTTCAGTAACGCGCAACTGCAGATAACTCATGCTTTATTCAATCGTACAAAACTGCGATTATTTGGCGTGCAAGTTCGCTGCCTGCATATCTCCCGGTCAGTAAGCCAACAGGGTTAATCTCACAAACTATTCCCGTATCTCTGCTTGAAGGAAGTCAATGTTCACCCGACGAAAAGCCCTGAAGACTATAGGACTAGGCTCACTGGCGATGGGTTCCCGATCTTTTCTGTTCGCCCAGCCAACGACAGATGGCGGCAATCCCCTGGCGATACCCCCCCTGGAAGAAGGGGAACTCATCGAGGGTGTACGCCATTTCCAGCTAAGGCTGCAACAGGGTACAAGCAGTTTTTTCCCCGGAACTACCACTGCCACCCTCGGCATCAATGGAAATTATCTGGGGCCAAGCTTACACCTGCATCGTAATGAGCCTATTTCATTGCATATCGAGAATCAGATAGGCGAGCCTACCACCTTGCACTGGCATGGTTTCCATTTACCCCCCAGCGAGGACGGCGGCCCTCACCAGACAATTGCAAAGGGGGACACCTGGAACCCACAATTTACAGTCCGGCAATTTGCTGGCACATTCTGGTACCACTCTCACATGTTGCATACCGCTGGCGAGCAAGTATACAAGGGCCTGGCCGGTATGATCATTGTCGAAGATGATGAGCAGCAACTGGAATTACCCTCTACCTATGGCATTGATGACATACCCTTGATTGTTCAGGATCGCCGCTTCGACGACGACGGCGCTTTTCAATATCTTTCTGCCTATGAAGATTCAGTGATAGGAATGCACGGCGACACCATTCTGCTAAACGGCACCCGCCTGCCCTACTTTGAAGCCACGTCCAGACTGGTTCGATTTCGACTGCTTAACGCGGCTAACGCCCGTACATTCACCTTTGCCTTTAGTGATGGCCGTGAATTCCAGCAGATAGCCAGCGATGGAGGCTTATTACCAAGCCCGGTAGCCCTGACCCGCCTGGAGCTAGCCCCGGCAGAACGGGCGGAGATAGTGGTAGATTTCAGCGATGGTCGAGATGTCAAGCTACTAAGCCTGGGACGGACATCCAACTTCCCTGAATTCTCCGGTGCCATGAGCAGGATCATGCGCTCACTGAATGCCCAGGCGTTCGACATTCTCAGCATTCGTCCTCAGGCGCAGTTACAAGCCAATACACAGCTGCCTGCACAACTCGCTTCTCTCTATCGCCTACCGGAAGCCGCTGCCACTAACACACGAAAATTCTTGTTATCCATGGGCGCTGGCATGCGCAGTGGCGATGATCGCGGCCCTGGCAGGGGCACGCGCAATGGTAATGGTGGCGGCTATGGGGGAGGTAATTCCTCGATTAACGGCCGGCGCATGGAGTTAAATTTCATCAACGAAAGAATCAAATTCAACACCACCGAGGTATGGGAATTGTCCAACAATTCTCCGATGATGCATCCATTTCATGTGCACCATGGTCAGTTCCAGATTCTGGATCGCAATGGACAGCCCCCGCCGGAGAATGAAATGGGCTGGAAGGACACAGTAAAAGTAAGGTCAGGAGAGCATATGCGCATTATCATGCGCTTTACGGACTATATCGATGAGCAGAATCCCTATATGTATCACTGCCATATTCTGGAACATGAAGACCAGGGCATGATGGGTCAATTTCTCGTCGTTGAGTGATTGAATAATCAAATAGCGGAGCAAGCGCAATGCCCGCTGCAAAAAGCGGGCAAGTCACAGTAAGACGATTATCAAAGCCGACCGCAACCACAGCGGTCGGTACAGCTATTGTTTAGCCGTACCGTCGCCGTTCAGGCCTTCAGATTCATATCTTCGCCAGCCAGCTAAAATACCCGCCAGTCCGTGATTTCCCTCATGGCAGGCATACTCATACAGCGGGTCGCTAATTCGACGCATCGGCAGTTTTGCAGACCAGCTTACATCCCAGGTTAAGGGATCTTCGATAGTGAAATCGTAGCCCAGGGTATTTTTATCGATCCAGCTGAAACGCTCTTCCAGCTTCATACTGGCGGAGCTTCCCCGGCCATTTTGATCGTAGTAAAAATTTTGCGTGTTGATCACCAGCGTATCGCCTTCCCAATGGGCGACGGAGTCACCATCCCACTTCAGTTGACGGGTATGATGCTCGCTATCCAGCCTGATGATTCGCGCCCGGTGAATCATCTCATTGACGATGACGATGTGATCCCTGGTTTGTATCAGCTGCATATTGTTATTGTAGGCGCCTGACACCATGGGCGGGCCGGCGCCCCCGCTCATCAGGCAACGATCGGCCAGAGTTCGGGCCTCGGGACCAATACTGAGTCTGGCCGCCTCGGCTATTTTGGCTCGCCGTTCGAGCCCGGCGGCGTTGGTTGCTGGTATTCTGCCATCGGGTGGGTCATAGATAAGCGACGTTCGGCGATCGGCAATCGTTTCGATGCCGCGCTCATACCAGAATTCGTTATAGGAGATAACACCGGGCGGATAACTGGCACCCCCCACCGAGTCGATAATCAGGTCGCGGTTCTGTCGACGATTTTCAAATTCCTGCCATTCGATGGCTTCCTCAGCTGTCAGCGTCGCCTTGTCGGCCAGCTCTCGCGGGCGATTCAATGGGGTAAGGGTTCGGTAGGTGTAGGTGCCTTGAAAATCAGGCACACCATACTCGGTACGCGGCATATCGGAGGCCTGGGCGAGTAGCCCCGGAGCAAGCAAAAGGCTGGCAATGGCTATACCCAGTGCGCCTGGGATTCGATTGTTCATCGACTCCTCCCTCTTATTATTCTATTTCTGTTTAACTCAGGGGTAATGTAAAGAAACTACGCCTGTCAGGGCTATTTATCAATGAGAAATTGGCTCATTGGGTAGCCCTCTCTCGTATCTAGCCGCTAAAACAGCAGCAGGCATTTTCATCAGCACCGCTACGGCGAGGCAGAATAGAGTCTACTGATTTCCCTGACCTGGACTACCCTGGTCTGCACTAAAAATCACCAAACAGATCCAATTGCAGCAACTCTGCATAGCGGGCTTCTTTAATATCGTCCTTAATCAAGTTGCCGCTTAACAGCGCATCAACGTCGTTTGAGATCACCTCAATGGAATGCTTCTGTTGTTCAAAATCTACCGCCAACTGTAACACCGATCCCCACAGGGCGAGCACGCGACTGTCGATCAGACGCACCTGATTGTGCTTCGCCCACTCGACGCCGATGGCCGCCCCCAGAGCATTAAGCTCGGCGTCTAATTGCTCCGCTTCCCGGGGTGTGGCGGCATTCAGTACCACCGACTCCACATCCAGCCATCCAGATTGGTAGGCAAGATTTCCCTGATAGAAACTCAGGGTCCACTCCAGGTATTCACTGCGCGACTGCAGTTGCTGGTTATCCTCGTCGGCCAGATAGGCATCGACGAAAAATTCCTGCCGTGGGACGGTATCTGGCCAATTTGAAATATTGGGACCGACACAGGAGGCCAGTAGCAGACAAAGCCATGCCAGTAGCAGCTTCTTGCTATTCGTTTGCCCAACGCGAGAACCCCTGCTTTCTGGCTTGACACAGCGGACTGAATACTTGAAAAAGCTCAGCTTGTTAGTGGGATTGAAGGGTGAATTAGTGGGTGATTTATACATTATCTGGAACAGTTATTTCAGGGGCGATAGCGATTCAAAAATCGCGAAAGTAACAATCTATCATATCCCGGCAGCAAGGGATGAATTTTCCAGCCAAAAAAAACGGGTGAAAGAATTACCCTTCGCCCGTTTTCCAAAAGTTAAAAGTTTCGGGATTTAAATCGACCGCCTATACCCGCTAAACTAGCGTGGAATAAACTTGGTCATCCCCTGAACTGGCCCAACCTCGCCGGCGTAGACAACGCCATTGCGATCGACCGTCACACCTTCCCCCATAGAACCTGTTCCGCCCATACCTGAGGCGCGTTCGGACTCGTGTGCGGGAATGAAATACATGACCTCACCGGTGCGCGCACTGCCAACGCGAAGACCCTTATTCCAACCGGGGTTGTAGCTTGGATCAGACTCGGAATCGATGGCGTACAGCATATCGGTCTTGGGATCGATGAAGATGCCACTGATGCGGCTGAACTGATACCAGGTATCCAGATGCTCGCCGTCCTGGGTAAAGATCTGAATGCGGGCATTACCACGATCGGCAATAAACAGACGCCCCTGAGAATCCATAGTTATCGAGTGGGGCGAGCGAAATTGACCGTCCTCGTAACCAAATTCACCAAAGGTCTTGATGAAAGTACCGTCCGGTCGAAACATGGAGATACGACTTTTTGAAGTCGGTCCCGCTGCATCCTGAAATTGTGCGCCGTGGGTATCACCGACATAGATGGTGCCGTTTGGTGCTACGAACACATCGTTCGGGGCATCGAAATGCGTCGGTGGATCACCGACTTCGCCGCCGGTACCCAGGGTCATCAATAACTCACCTTCCGGGCTAAATTTCAAAACCGTGTGACCCTTGCCTGCTGCCCAAGGGTTTTCTGCCAATTCTCTCTCATTAGCCGCACGCGCATCGACCACCCAGACGTTACCGTCCTTGTCCACATCCATACCATGGGGCCAGATGATCAGGCCGGCACCGAAACTGGTCAGCACGTTGCCCTCAGGGTCCAGCTTAACAATGGGATCAACGTTGGAGGTTGCACAGGAATTGCCACCACAGCGATCACCGGCCCACACATTAATACCGTCGATGTCGATATTGACAGCACTGACTGAACCCCAGCTGCGCCCATCGGGTAAAGTACCGAAGTCGCGTTGGGTTTCGTAGGGATTCGGTCGGCTATTAATCGGCTCCTGGTTAGCATGGGCGGCGGGCTGAATGGCGCCGCGCTGTCCCTGTGCCATTGCAGACGCAGACAGCAGGGAAAGGACAACTCCGGTCAGTCCTGCTTTTAGTATGAAAGTCTTATTCATTATTCACCTCTTAGAACTACTTTATTAACACGCTGATAACTTCTTGGTTTTCAATTAAACCGTTCACATTTACGAGAACGCTCCCAACACCTTCTTTATAGTCATAATAAATTCGGCGGACTAGAGAACATGGACTTCCGAGCCTGTATTGTCAAGATAGCCCGTCGCCGAGATACGCAGAGAATTCACAAACTGCAGCGGGATTTTCTAGACTCCCACCGCCGGACTGTTATGCTCTGCGCATAATAAAAATTCATGAGGGTCCCATGGCAAGCAAGTTAATATACCTGATCTTCGCCATCGTCGTTTTGATGGCCGGCATCTTGATTGCCATCTGGCTGGCTGAACCGGTCGCGAACTCTGCTGGCATGGCGCACCCAATTATTCCCGGAATGCAGGTCGGCGGCGACGGCGGCGCGCGCCTTGCTCACATCGGCACCCTGGCATTCCTGTTTCAGAGCCTGTTGCTGCTCCTAATAGTTTGCTTGTCCGCGCTTGGCGTAGCGGAGCATCGTCGCACTACAGAGCTTGCAGCCTACCTGGGCGGCACATTCCTGTTCAGCCTGCTTGCCTGGTGGCAGATGTATTCCGGACATCAGGCGTATATGGAGTCTGGAAGCACAGGCTATTTCATGGGTTTTCCTGTAGCCACCGCCTGGCAAGTCTACGGCACCTGGCTAGGCGCCATTCCTCTCATCGTTATCTACAGCCTGGGCTTTCGTAAATTCATCTTCACACTCGAAGACGAAGCAAAATTTGATCAGCTAATGGCCCGGCAAGCAGAGCAGATGGAGCCGTAAAGAACATGGAAGCTTATAGACAAGAAATTATTGTTGGCGCTGTTGCTGTGTATATGATTTTTTGTGTGCTGACCGGCCTCTGGGCCATGAAGCGCACCAAGAACTCAAGCGACTTCTTTATCGCCGGCCGCAGCCTCGGCCCCATCGTGGTATCCCTGGCGCTGTTCTCCTCGACCCTGAGTGGATTCGGCTTTGTCGGTGGACCCGGCCTGGTTTATTCCATCGGGGTCAGTGCCTTCTGGATGGTGGTTATTTCCTCTTCCGGTTATGCGCTGGGATTCTTCCTGGTGGCAAAACGAATTCGCATGATCGCAGAATTGCGCAACTGTATTTCACTGCCTGACATAGTCGCTGCACGCTATAACAGCGAAGCGGTAAGATTTTTAATTGCTGTAACAATCGTTCTTGGTGTAATGGGCTACCTTGCCACCCAAATATTGGCTATGGCGGTGGTCATGCAGGCAATCATGTCTGGCACGGTCATGTTTGCCGATATCGGCCTGCTCGCCTGCGTGGTGATTTCTTCGGCGGTTCTCATCTTCTACTGTGTGACTGGCGGCATCATTGCCTCGGTTTATACCGACGTGGTGCAGGGTGCGATTATGATGATCGCCGGCTGCTTGATTCTATTCACCGCGATGTCGGTGTTCGACGGCGGCATACAGGAAGCCACGTCAATAATACTGGCGGACGACACCGAGTCGATGATGCCGTTTGGTGCGGCCGGAATTATGGCATCCTTGGGATGGTTCTTCGTATTCGGCCTCGGCCTCGCGGGCCAACCGCATCTGGTAACCAAGATGATGATGAACAAGAATATTTCTGACAATCGCCGCATCCTGCCAATGTCTTTGTTTGGCTATATAATGGCCGCGCTATTGTGGATCTCAATCGGAGTGATTATGCGTGCTGCCGTCATCGATGGCGTAGTGCCGGCACTGACTTTACCGGACGATGCCGCCTCGGTATTCTTATCTTTTTTCACCAACCCCTTATTGGCGGGCATCGTCTTTGCCGGCTTGTTCGCCGCCATCATGTCCACCTCCGATGCCTTTTTAAATATCGGAACGGCCGCGATTATTCATGATATTCCCAAGGCCATTCGCGGCCACAGCATCAAGAATGAATTGTTCTGGGCACGAATAGTCACCGTGCTGCTGGCTATCGTGGCAGCAAGCTTTGCGCTGTATTCTCACTACAAGGACGCGACTCTGGTCGCGATCCTCGGCGCCTTCGGCTGGGCGACCTTTGCCGCGTCGATCTTCCCGGTACTGGCCATTGGCTTGAACTGGAAGGGAGCCACTGCGATGGGCGCGATCACCGCAATCGTTGCCGCCCTGCTGATAAATTTTGTCGTGCAGTTAGCGGGTCTCGTGCTGCCCTATGGCATCAGTGGCGGACTGGTCTCTTTCGTGACTTCTCTGGTATTGTTTATCGGTGTTTCGCTGATTACCCAGCGACCCGAATTGGCGGCAGATATGGAAGCGGTGCTGGACATATAGCCAGGGAAAGGGGCTTGAGTTATTAGTCTGGTGGCGTCTTTTTCTAACCTTTATTCTTGTAAGCGCAGTACTGCTTCCAATCGCCCGATTCGATAACAGGGCTATTAGAAACATCCTGATTGTAGATATAGACCCAGGCAATTTTATCGGGTTTCAGCAAATGTATAGCCGATCTAATATAGAGAGAATTGATTTTCTCTGCGGGGGAATACTCTTCGAATCGATCAAGCGCTTTAAGGCTTTCTAAATCGCTTATCTCAAACATCTCTCCTTGAACAATACCCTCGCCTGGCACCAGACCAGGGTACTCGCCTAAATCAACTAATGTCCCAGCCACTTCACAGGGACCAAGATAATGAATTGCTTGCCTGATCCCTAACTCATCCAGGCGGCCAAAATCTTTCATTAGCGAGCCATAAAATACAATAAATTGCCTATCCTCAGGGCCGGGCAAAATAGCTTCTCAACATTAAAAATTTGATTCGCAGAAATAATTGAAAGGAGAACTGGAGTCCACTACTCCTTCCTCTTCCAATCGCTAAATTTCGTATGCACTCCACGAGTAAAGCTGGTTGAATACCGCTCAAGCAAATCGACGCCATAGATTATCGCTACAATGACCAGGGACAACTTTATTGCCACCGGCTCCCCGATAACAGATATGCAAACCCCGATTGCCGCTAAAGACCAAATTGTCGCCGCCGAGGTCACTCCCATGACTATTCCATCCCTGGCCAGCATTACCCCGGCACCTAAAAAGCCGACTCCCGTCACAACCTGACCTATTACTCTGGAAGGATCACCTGTCTCACTCGCGGCGATGGCTGAAGTGGCAATGAATAGATAGGTTCCCAAAACAATTAGCGACGATGTTCTTATGCCTACAGGTTTCCCTCGCAACTGTCTTTCGAGACCAATAATACCACCGCAAAAAAGAGCAGTTCCGATGGAAGCCCAACTCAGAGGATCTATGGATAATATTGTTGTTAAGTTCAATTCGGCACCTGCTCAGCGAAGGGTTAATTGCAAGTTCAGTTTCTCAGGCGAGGAGAAATTCCTTAAAGTGGCCTCGCATACAGTGGTTTGAGGCCATCGATGCAGAGTAGGCGCCAGCATTAAGCAGCGCCAAATACTTCTGCGCTTCCATATTTGGCAGCGACGCATTCTCATACCAGATATCCAGAGCCTCATTGATATTCCCCGCAACGTGATAGCTCGAGTATTCTTCATTGCTCAACTCAAGAGGCACTGGTTGAAAAGGCAGATCATAATAAGCAGGCTCTGGCGCTATATTAAATCCCGCATCCACGCCAAGAAACACAGTATCCTTTTTCTTTTCAATATAGGTAATGCCCAGCAGCAATAGTCCCGCATCTTTTAGCAGATAATCTCCGGGCTCGATTTCGATATGAAGATTACTGGCGCCAAACTGCCGCATGAGAATTTCAGCCCATTTTTCCAGATCCAGGGCCTGATCGGTATCCGTATGTGGCACCCCAAGGCCGCCGCCAATATTTACCCGCGTAATATTTTCACAGCGCGCTATAAACCATTGGCATTTTTCCAGAATACTTTCCCAATATTCAAGCTGAGGGGTCAAATAACCACAGCCGGTATGAAAATGAATCTTACTAACCCTCAGGTCGTATTCTTTAGCCGTGCTCAATGCTTCATCGAACTGCTCTTGATAGATGCCAAATTTACTGATCTTACTGCCGGAATATTGCAGTTTTTCATTCGCCTCTCGACTGATGCCCATTCCCGGGTTTACTCTAATTCCAATTTCTGTTCCGGGCTTAAGTTCTCCCCATTTTCGAATCGCATGAATAGAGTCACAATCAAAAAAAAGACCGTCGTATCTGGCCAATGTTGAAAAATCCAGCACGGACAGACTTCCTGCTGTAAAAGAAATTTGCTTTGGCTGAAATCCACAGCTGACGGCCAACTCAACTTCATTGGGGGAGCAAGCGTCTATACCACATAGCTGAGTCTGTTTAAGGTTTGCCAATAGCGGAGCAAAGCGATTGGCCTTCATGGCGAATAGAATAGAAAAACGGTCGCTCAGACCAACGTCATTCAGGCTCTTATGCAGCCTGTTTAGGTTAGCCCTGACACGATCAAAGGAATAGACAAAACTGGGGGAGCCAAATTGCTCCGCCAGTTCCTTTACAGAATGACCCGCGAAAATCAGCGCATTATTCCGGTAGCCTAGATCCTCTCTTTCCCACCAGCAAGCGGTGCGATCCGGACTCACTAGGATCGAGCCATCCGAATACGCGCCCCTGAATCCACCAGGTTAATATAGGGAGTTTCCTTGCGTCCGGTTATTACTCCTCTACAATTCTCCTGACCGCAGGAGCAAGAGAACTGTCTAAACAAGGTGTCCTCTGTTTCCGCATAGTCCATATACAGAAAACTGTTTTCCGGAATATCCCTTAGCGCCGTCAGCGTGAGCCTCTTCATATTGAGGGAGACATTGGGATTACAGGAATGCAGAAGATATCCAGTGAAATAAGGATCGTACAAATGCTTGTTTCTGGCAATCTGCAAAGTATGCTGCCTGATGTCGGAAACAACCTCTCCAGAGACATGCGCCAGAACTTCATTAGCCTTAAAGCTTCGGTAGGAAATCACGCCAAAGCCAGTGTTATCGTCTTTTTGAACCACTGAAAAATCAGTGGATTTCGGGTGTCGCGGATTCTCACCGTAGGAGTGTGGATAGAGCATAATAGACAAATCTCCAAAAAGGACTACACAACTAAAGGGGACAACGGCTATACGACTGTATGCTAAAAGTTGTCGGTTCGCTTTATACTGCCTTTTTTCCAAATCGCCAAGAATTATTTGCGTTTTCCCGGCATTAATTTTGGCCCCCATTTCACCTCCCGCAGGGGGCTGGAAAGTTGAGTGCATGCCGATAATATCGGACCCTGTGAATATCTCTGTATAGCGCAGCAAAAGCCGGACATTCTCGGCTGAATTCATTTATCGTATGGAATAACCGTGTCCCCGGCTTAGACCCTGCATAGGGATATACTGGAGACCGGGTGATTACGCGAGAGACATTTGTTTCCACTGATTTAATCCACGAAATGGTCGCGCCCAGAATAGGCAAATCCCGATTTGGCACTTATACTACTGGGCAATCAGTTAACCCTCAGGACACGCCGGTGTTAAGCCCTGAATTCATAGATCTGCTAAAAGCGCTTATCCGACAACCCAGCGTGGTGGGTGCGGAGCATTCATTCTTCCGGGTGTTGCAACGGGAACTGGAAGAACGCGGCGCTACTGTAAGCTGGTACGAAGGACTACTGGTAGCCCAGGGCAGTGATCCAGACAGCACGCTGTTTTCCGCACATATAGATCGGCATGGGCTCATGTGTACCGGGCCAAATGAATTTCAATACGCCGCATTTATTGCCGGCAATAGAACAGACCTGTTGAACAATTCCGTTTCCGAAGAGCTTATGGCGAAAGTCACTGAACGCTATCAGGAGCAAGCTGTTTTTGCCTACGAACCCTGGTCAGGCGTGTACAGAGGCAGTGGCAGCATCCGCAGCTCAAGAGTTTGTGAGTTCAGGAATAATCTGATTTTTGAGGTAGATGGGCTGGATAATGTTGTTGCCGGGACACCCATCGCCTTTAGAGACAAACTCGTGATCAATGAGAACCGGCTACAGGCGCAGTTGGATAACGTATTGAGCGTTGCGGTACTGATACATTTATTTAGCCTCGGCTTTAAGGGGACGGCATTTTTTACCGCCGAAGAAGAGGCGGGTAAGAGCTGGCGTTATCTGCTGGAGTGGTTTCGCCGCTTCGGGGGATCGACAAATCGGCTGTTTGTGCTGGATACCAGCCCTTTTCAAAGTATAGAAGAAGCGAATCAACAGTTAATCGTACTCAGGGAAAAAGATGCCAATGCTTCTTTTAACCGGCAGGCCACACAGTTGATAGAGGATCTGTGTGTGCAGGCTGGAACCAGTTACTTGTATAAAGATCGCTACGTAGAGGCTCAGAATCAACGCTTGCTGGCGGCGGGTGAAGTAGCCAAGACGCTGGGCAGCACAGAGATGGGTCGAATAATTGCCGCCTCCAGAGGCCTAGTCGATGGCACCACCATTCAGGTACCAACCACCGGCTATCACACGACAGAGGAATCTGTGTCGATAGAATCGGTGTCTGCGTTTATCCATTTATTAACAGAGCTATCGCGATGAGTAGCAGCCAGATTTTCGACGGAGGCCTCTCTGCAGGACTGGCGCTGGGCTAATTAGTAATAGGGGAAGGCTCGCGCGCGTATCGCATCTGCAATTTGCCTCTACTCTTTTCCTCTACTCTTTTCCTCTACTCTTTTCCTCTACTCTTTGCCTCTACTCTTTGCCTCTACTCTTTGCCTCTCCCATTCATCCCTGCGGCTTAATATTTAATGCCTTCGCCCCCTTGCAATATTTTGATGCATATCAGCGCCACTCGTTATACAGATAGAGACAATGTCATCAACCTTCGGGTTGTCGACAGGAGATCCCGTGACAGAACTATATCTCGATATTGGACCCTTCTGGGAATTGCGCGAGGGATCGGGCCCACTGGTGGGCGGCCATCCACGCGGGTCATAATTTGCGCGCAGAAATCGTGCCGCTGCTGGCCATCGATGAGCAACAACGCTTTAGAGAGGAAGACCCCTATTCGGAATATTGGACCAATGTTTGCGGCACCCAGAGCATTACCCTGCGTTCCAGATTCGAGGTGGATCTAAACCGGCCACGAGAGGAAGCAGTATACCGTACGCCGGAGGATGCCTGGGGAATCCCGATCTGGAAACAGACACCCGACGATTCTACTTTGCAGGCCTCTCTGGCAGAACACGATCGCTTTTATAGCACGCTGAAGAAGGAACTGGCTGAAATTGAAGCGCGATTGGGTCGCTTCGTGGTACTGGATTTTCACTCCTACAACCATCAGCGCAATGGTCCCGAGACATTGGTAGCAGATCCTGCCTTTAATCCTGAAATAAATGTGGGAACTGGCACCAGTAGTAGACGGCTTTATCAAGGAATTGCATGAATTCGATTTTCTCGGCCGCCCGCTTGATGTAAGAGAGAATGTAAATTTCATGGGTCGTTATTTAGCCCAATTTGTCCATGAGCATTTTCCAGAGAGCGGCTGTGTGCTGGCCATCGAAGTTAAGAAGTTCTTCATGGATGAGTGGGCAGGTGTGGCGAGCTGTTATCCCGGATTCATGCGGCAGTACGCAAAATTCTTGCGCTATCAATCAAGCGTGCCTTTTATACCTTCAGTGAAGTTAAAACCAGTTACACCCCGGCACACTATCATGAACTTGGCCCCAGACGGCTGGAAGAGATTGATCGCAAAGTGGATGCCGATCTTGCCGAAATTGATAACGCGGTGAATTTACTGCTGAATGTCACCCCAGTAAATACCGAGCAGGCGTGGCAGGATTTTGAAAATTCCAGCTATAAAGTAGCGCCCGAGTTCCATTACCGTGCGCTGCGGATTGATCGTGCACAATTGAAGCGTCAGCTTTTCGTGATTGAAGTGGCGTCAGTTGCAGATCCTACCTTGCACTCTCTGTTTGCCAGCAAACGCGAAGAACTTGAGCGCCAGATATCCATGCTGATGGATCGCGGCACAGTAAATTTCCTACTGGAAAGTCAGCAAGTCTATGGCTCTCCCGAGCAGCAATTAACCGAGGTCGCTAACAGAATTCTCGAAACTGTAGTCGTGCCTGCCAAGGAACAATGCACCGAGACGTTTGTCGATGCGAACATCTTCCTGCGTCACGCAGAAAATAAACCGGCCTATTCAGATAACCACGGTAGTCACCCTGATTCAGATAGGGCTCGCTGACAAAAAGCGGCGGGTCCGGCGGTGAAACCACCATCGGCGAAGATTTCAATAGGGCCGATCTTCAAACGGTCGTTGCCTTCGCCAACTCTGGCCTTGGTTTCAACAATGAGCAGCAATAAAAAAGGCCGATGTAAATAATTACATCGGCCTCTGATACTACTGTCTAACTTTTTTGTTGTTTGAAGTGACCTCGAATTAACTTCGAAATAACTTCACTCGCTAAAATGGCAGGCAGCACCTGCCATTTTATCAAGTACTCGCGTTAGCTTTTAGAACTCATAGTTCATACGCACATAATACACACGACCCAATACATTCTGAATCTGGGAAACCGCACCGGCGATCATGCCAGTTCTCTGCGCTTCGCGGTCAAACAGATTACGGGCGCCAACGCTCAGCGTTGCAGTACCATCCAATACGCTCAGATCGCTGTAGGTGTAGAACAGATCCATAGTTGTCCAGGCTCTTATAACGTCAGTATGGTGCCAGGTGTTTTCAGCCCGGAGGAGTCTCTGAAAGCTGAACTCGTTGGCATCAAACTGCACTTCATCTACATAGCGCACCGTGCCCATCACACTGTGATTTGCACGCGACCAGCCCAAACTCGCATTGGCTCGCCACTCTGGAATGACAGGTACCGCACCGAAGGAGTTATTTTGATGACCCTTTGCTTCCCGAACAGGGCTGACAGTATTCGCCTTCCACGAATAGGTATCGACGAAGGTGGCCTGAAGACTGGCGCGAAAGTTACCCCAGTTACCCAAGCTGCCTAAACCGATGTCATCCAGGGTAAAGTTGTAATTGACCTGCATATCATAGGCTTTTACCAGCATAGTCGATGCATTGGAATCGCTGCGGTTGATGCGCGTAGCGGTTTCAATATCCAGGGGATCACGTTCAATACGCTTGTCCGAGGCCGGATTTTTGACCCATGCCGTTAGCGCAGCAATCCCTGGATAGGGATTCGCATCGGTAGGAACAAAGCCGGTGAGTGCCTGAAATTTCGCATAATCCGCTCGCACAATATCCTGCGTCGTACTATCAACGATTCGATCTGCGAAGTCGGTTTCACTGTAGGTCAAATGGATATCCAAACCATCTATCGGTGTCAAATCCACACCAAATGACAGACTATCGGAAGTTTCCGATTTCAGACTCTTATTACTGCCCTTACAGGAGGTGATGAAGCCCGAGAACTCAGTGAACAGATCATCCACGTTGCTCAGCCCACATGACTCGTCCCTGTTGAGTTGCGACAAGGTTGGCACAATGAAGGCCTCACCCTGGGTAGCACGCAGGGTAATCCAGTCGAGCGGGGTGTAGGTAACGCCGAATTTTGTCACAACAGCACCTTGACCACTGCTGAATGATTCATCACGGATAGAGGCGCTGACTTCAAGATTGGACAGTACCGGAAGCGAAAACTCGGCAAAGTAGGAATCACTATTACGATTAAACTTTGACGGTAACGCCTGAGTGCTGTTCAGGCGATCGTTTTGTATCTCATGAATCGTTGGAGTGTTGTCGTTAGTTTCGTCACGACGTTGATAGCCGAAAGCTGCACCGACTGGCCCTCCAGGTAACTCAAAACCACCCGGGGAAATCGTGCCGTTGAGGACTATGTTAAAGGTCTCCAGGATGTCCTTGTAGGACACACGATCCCGAGTATAGATTGCATCTGCTACCGCCTGTGAATTGAGGTAGCGCGGATCGGCAGCCCCGAATGGGTTAAAACAGGACTTTGAGTCGGTGACCACGTCGCAATTAAGACCTTGCTCAACTGCACTGAAAGAGAACGCCTGCGTATTCGCGCCGGCGTTCTCATTCAGTGAATAGGCATAGCCTGCGGCGCCTTCCCAGCCCTCGAGATAGGGCACGGTAAAATCGGCCGAAAAGGCCAGACGTCCGTTACGTGTATCATCCTCTTTAGTGTTGATGTCGTCACTGCCAAATATCGATGGCAGCGTGTTGGCCAGGCCAAATGGCAGATAAGTGCTACTAAAAGGCACATCTTCGTTAAAAGCCACACCGCCACCGGCCGCACTAAACGGATCTGTGTTTAGCTGCACTACGCCGTTAGCATCGCGCAGAGGCTGTGGCGTACCATAGCCATCAGTTATCACAGCGCCATTTCCATCGAGTCGCGGCATGGCAAACAAATCACGACCATCGCCGCTGTGGGCTCGATAAGGGTTGCCCGGTATTTCACCGCGTACAACAGGCAAATCTGCATAGCGTGTGCCCGGATTTCCTTGATTAGAGCGTCCATGACCCGACTGCCGGCCCCAGAGAACCTGCGCACCCAGAGTCAGGTCTTCATTTACGTCCCAATCGATATTGGAATACAGGGAGGCTTGGGTCTTTTGCTCCATGAAATCGCGTGTGTCAGCGAAAGGAAACCAGCAACGCCCCAAGGCAAGCGTTCCATATTTATTGCCGCCCTGAACCAGCGGGTCGGTAACCGGGTCTGTGCCACAGATTGGATCCGGGGTACTCTTGTAACCGCTGCTCAACGCGCCGTTATTGTCTCGTTTCGGCACATTCCAGTTGGTTGGATTGGCGCCACTGTTATCGGTCAAACCGGACAATATCAACTTGGGACGATCAGTCCACTCCAGCGTACCGTTGGCCCTGAAAGAACCTGCAATAACGAAGTCTACGCCGTCACCCAGTTCCTTGCCCCAGAGAAACGAGGTGGTCTGGTCTCGAATATCTCCGCGGGAGTCCTCTTCGTTATAATGTTCAATTTTAAGGCCGTCATAGGACTTGTAGGGCAGCATGTTGACAACCCCGGCCACGGCATCGGTGCCGTACAGTGCAGCAGCACCGTCAGTCACGATATCCATACGTTGAATCGCAATACTCGGCATCAAGTTTTGAACATTGCCATTGGTAGTTCGTTTGCCGTCTATCAATTGCAAGGTTGCCGATGTACCGAGGCCACGCAGGTTAAAGGCGCCGCTATTACTGTTGGCACCACTGGCTTGAATCGAATTGGTAGTACCGGTGCCGTTGTTAAACGTCATATTTTGTACAATCTGGGCCATATTGAGGGTGCCCTGATTGGTTATATCCTCAGCGCTAAGCTGGGTTATAGGGGAGGCGGCGATAAGGCCTTCGCTGCGGCGGATAAAGGAGCCTGTCACAATCACTTCTTCGACGGAAGTATCTTGAGCCAGTGTGTAGGCGGGGGCGCCTAGTGAGAGAACAATACTGCTATACAGCACAGTTCTCCTGAATTGCTGAAACTTGTTTGTGGGTTTACTCATTATTACTCTCTCCGAAGAACAGTTAGTTATTATTTTCTAGCTGGTACTACTTTCCCAACACCCAGCCGAAATGGTACCTGGATTCAGGATGCTCTAAATTATATACACTTTTCTACAATAACAAAGCCTTAACTAGGAATTTTAACCGCATCGCCGCGCACTACACTGAATCGAAATTTTATTCAGTCACTGATTACTGACGGATTTCGAATTGTGTCAGCTGAATAGCGCTGTTGCTGCACCCGAGCAGACATTTGTATTCGCTACATCCGCTACCAATCTACACACAATCAGGTAGAAACCCTCGAAACTCCTTGGGTATTCCCCTTTATCGGCTTGTTTCCTTGCCGCCCTTTCCCTGTTGCCGCTTTCATCTTGTATCGGACCTGCCAGACGCTACTGTTCATATTCATCGAATCATTTTCTCGGGCAGCTGTGTACTTATTTTAGATAGCCGATAGATTTTCGAATAAATCGGTTTCAATTAATTAGTCTTCTTTGACGAATCCCGGCCAACTCGCCATATACGCGACGAACTTGTCCGACAAACCCTGCGCATACAAATGCGCTCGCGATACAGGAATTTCGACCGGGGTAAAATCCGGATTGCTTCGACACTGATTTACAAAGTCATGATGCAGAATTGCGGCGCGGCCCAGCATCACCCAGTCGACTCCCTCTGCCATGGCCTGCTCCGCTTCCGCTGGCGTGCGAATTTTCCCGGCCACACCAAGACGGACATTGCCCCGCTTCAATTCGGTAAAGTAAGACAGCAGGCTTCGACCCTGCTTGCCTTCTTCCATTGGCTGCTTGAATACATCCCACAAAGACATGTCGAGAAAATCAATTTGCTCTTCATCCATCAAACGCTGGGCGACTTGCAGGATTTCAGTTAACTGCATGCCGAAGCGTTCCGGCGACAGACGCACGCCAAGCATAAAATCCGCTCGGCATTGCTGGCGAATGCCTTCGATAATTTCGAACAGGATGCGGCATCTGTTTTCCAGAGTGCCACCGTACTGATCATCACGCTGATTGATTTCACTGCTAAGAAACTGGCACAGAATATAGCCATGGGCACCATGCAGTTCGACACCGTCGAAACCCGCTTTTTCACAGCGCACGGCGGCGGCAATAAAATCCCTGATCAGCTGCGCCACTTCTTCTGTGGTCAGCGCCCTGGACCCGGTTTCCGCATCGGCAGAAGGACAGACCGGCGCGGTGCCGATTAGCGCGGCGGGAGAACGCATGCCCGCATGATGCAGCTGACAAATTGCAACACTGTCATTACTCTTTATGGCTTTCGCGAGTCGCGTCAATCCTTGCAGATGCACATCGGAGAACACCCCCAGCTGTCCCGGGAATCCCTGGCCAACCGCCTGCACATGCGCCGCACAAGTCATGGTAAGACCGAAGCCACCTTCCGCCCGCATGCTTAACCATTTAAATTCCTCATCAGATAACACCCCGTCATCATGACTCTGGCTGTTGGTGAGCGGCGCCAACATAAAACGGTTCTTGATGTCGGGGCCGCGGGTAAAACTCAAAGGTTCAAATAACTGACTCATAGTTAAAACCACTTATTGCTTCTACTTATTTTAGATACAGAAGGACAAAAAATTAGCGGCAAGGGTACTCTTTTCTACCGGCAAACGGAATAAAGCAGCGTCTCACTTCAAAGGCATCACTGATATAGAGGAAAGCCCTCTGGACAATGCCATTGAACTCACTGCGGTTTACTAGCAAACCGCGTTGATCTAAAGCCAATCGAGAGAATCCCGGCTTGCTTTGTCAGCGTAACGAGCCGAAAGGCGGTGTGAATCCAAACTGAGACACTGCCCGAATTCACCCGTTAAATACAAAGCCTGGCGTTTCATATAGACTGCTTGCACAAGTTAGTTCCAAAGAATAATAAGTATGAGGTGATGTTATGCGCTACAGCCAACGCCTGATTCTACTCGGTGGGCTCCTTGCCAGCTTGCCGCTAGCCCCCGTTTGGGCACAAGCCCCCGACGCGATCTCTTCCGGTGCCGAATGGCCCCATTATCGCGGCAATTTATCCGGCACCGGTTATTCGCCACTGACACAGATAAACGCCTCGAACGTTGATAGCCTGACAGAAGCATGGACTTATTCCCTGCTCAGCACCGCCAGCGAAAATCCACGCCAGCCGAATTCTCAGGTCACGCCTATCGTCGTCGATGGCATAATGTATCTACCTGCCGCCGATCGGGTGATTGCACTGGATCCGGTAACGGGGCAGGAACTGTGGTCTCATAACGTCACAGGCAGCAGTGCCGCGTCACGCCGGGGCGTTTCCTACTGGCCGGGAGAGGCTGGAACCCCGGCGCGAATACTGTATACCGCGGGACGCCGTCTGGTGGCGCTTGATGCCGCCAGTGGTGAGCTGGCCACCGACTTCGGCCAGTCGGGTGAGATCGATTTACTGATTCCCTACAATTCTGTACCGATGATCTTTGAGAACACCGTGGTGATTGGCGCCAATACGCCACAGGGCGCTGCCGGCGGCATCGGCAACGCCAGAGCCTTCGATGCCCGCAACGGCGAAAAGGTTTGGGAGTTTAATTCTGTGCCCCAGCCGGGAGAATTGGGCCATGACACCTGGGAGGGTGATAGCTGGATAGGACGCTTGGGCGCCAATGCCTGGCCCTTCTATTTCACTGTGGATGAACAGCGAGGGCTGCTGTACATTCCTTTGGCCTCGCCTATTCCCTTTGCCTACGGTGGCGACAGAGCGGGAACCAATCTGTTCGCCAACTCACTGGTGGCAGTAGATATACGCAATGGTGACTACGCCTGGCATTTTCAAACCATTCACCATGATCTATGGGATCATGATCCTCCCGCTCCTCCTGCTCTTTTTGATATCGAACAGAATGGCGTTTCGATACCGGCTCTGGGGGTGACCACAAAATCGGGTTACCTGTATATTCTCAACCGGGAAACTGGCGAACCGATTTATGAAGTGGAAGAACGCGCCATGCCCGCCAGTGAAGTCCCCGGTGAACAGACCTGGCCAACCCAGCCGATTCCAGTGCTTACCCCGGCACTGGCACGGGTGAGTTACGAGCCATCGGATCTGGTAACGGCCGCAGATACTTCAGCGGAACATGCAACCGCCTGTGCCGAACTGGTGGCCAGTCGAGGCGAGATTGTTAATGACGGCCCCTTTACCCCATGGGCCTATCGCCCACAGGGACAAGGCAATAAAACCACCCTGCTATTCCCCGGCCTCACCGGGGGCCCCAATTGGGGCGGTGTATCCGTAGATCCTGATTCGGGTTACCTGTTTGTATTCTCTGGCGATGTTGGCAGCTTCGGCTGGATGGAAGAAACCGAAGACGGCGCGGACTTCCCGCTACAGCGAAGAGGTCCACGACCGGGCAACTTCGATGTACAAATCGGCGATATGCGCCTGCCCTGCCAGAAACCACCCTGGGGGACTCTGTCAGCGATTGACTCCAGCACTGGCAAACTCGCCTGGCAACAGCCCATCGGAGTAACCGAACTGCTTCCCGCTGGCAAACAGAATACCGGCCGACCCGGACGCGCGGCGGCTTTGGTAACAGCGAGTAACTTATTATTTATTGCGGCAACCGATGACAATCGCCTGCGAGCATTGCGCAGCACCAACGGCGAACAACTTTGGGAAACTTCTTTGCCAAACAGAGGCAATGCCAACCCCATGACCTACCGCGGCAGCGATGGTAATCAGTATGTGGTGATTAGCGCCACCGATACGCTGATGAGCTATCGGCTACCCTGAGCCAAGGTTAGTAAAGAGGAACTAGGGGACACTAATAAAATAATAACTTAAAGGACTTTCAGTCTTCGATTACCTGCTTAAGTTATTATTTTATTAGTGTCCCCTAGTCCTGGATTATCTGCTTAAGTTATTATTTTATTAGTGTCCCCTAGTTCCTGTCCCCTAGTTCTGGACTGAGGAGATACTCCTATTGTTTCGCTTCCAACTATCTCTATTTTTCTAAGCGCTTTCCACCATCTGCGGGCGCTTGTCCAGATGTCCGGTAACCGCCTCATAGGCCATGGCGAACTCCAATACTTTTTTATCCTCTCCGAATCGACCCATGATCTGCATTCCCATGGGTCTACCCTGAGCATCGAAACCGGCGGGGACATTAGCCACTGGAATGCCGGCGAGACTGCCGCCGATAACAACCTCCATCCAGCGGTGATAGGTATCCATCTGCCGACCATTAATTTCAGTGGGCCAATGCAGGTCTTTAGAGAATGGAAACACTTGCGCCGTTGGTAACACCAGCAAATCATATTCATCAAATAATCTATTCAGTTCTCGATACCAGCGAGATCGCACTGAATTTGCCACCGAGATATCCTTGGCGGTCAGCAAAAAGGATTGTTCGATCTCCCAAATCAGTTCCGGCTTCAGCAAGGCGCGCGTATCTGAATTATCATAGAGATCGGCATAGCTAACACGTCCCGCATTGCGCAGATCTATCCAGCACTGCCACAAGTCTGACATATTGAACTGCGGCATAACCGGCTCTACCACCGCGCCAGCACTCGCTACCGAGCCCAGGCTGGATTCACACAGCTCAAGCACCCCAGATTCCATGCTCAGGTAGTTTTGATAATTGCCCATCCATCCGAGCTTCAAATTTTGCAGATTTAATGCATTGAATTGCTCTGTGCCCGGCAAGGCATCTTGTAGCGACATGGGCTGATCCGCTACCGGCCCGGCGGCAAGCGTATGCAACAGGCGAATAGCATCTTCTGTGTTGCGACCCATCGGTCCAGAAGTTGCAAGACTTCGCGCAAAAGGATCACTTCCTCCCACCAGACCCACGCTAGGCCTGAAGCCTATTACATTATTGAAGGCGCCAGGATTTCGCAGCGAACCCATGGCATCGCTGCCATCGGCGGCGGGCAGCATGTGCGTACCAAGACCCGATGCGGCTCCGCCACTGCTGCCGCCAGAGGTAAGCGCCGGATTATAGGCGCTGCCGGTTGCGCCAAATACCTGGTTATAGGATTGGGAGCCAAGGCCAAACTCCGGAGTGTTGGTCTTGCCGATAAAGATCGCGCCCTGGGCTCTGATACGGGCCACCATCGGACTATCGCTGGCCGCAATACGGTCGGCATACACAGGAGAGCCGCTGGTATAAGGTAAACCGGCCACGGCGGTCAGATCTTTCGCCGCATGGGGCATGCCATGCATCCATCCGCGATACTCACCTCTGGCCAGAGCCTGATCCGCATCCCGCGCCTGAGCGAGTAGTTTATCGTCCTGCACCATGCTAACGATGGCATTGTAAACGGGATTGTAACGATGAATGCGCTGCAGATAGGCCTGCATCACCTCGACAGCGCTGACCTGCCGTTGACGAATTGCAGCCGATAAGGCCGAGGAACTCAGCTCGGTTATGTCTGCCGGTAATTCGCTGGCCAATAGGCTCCCTGGCAACCACATCGAGGCACTCAGGCCCACCGAGCTGGCGAATGATTTACCTAAAAAATCTCGACGCTTCATCGTGTCTTCCTCATTTCAATTTTTTACTTGCCCGCTTCTTTACTCTCTTTTTCCTGCTCTCTTTTTCCTGCTCTCTTTTTCCTACTCTCTTTCCTTAGTCTCTTTACCTTGCTCTCTTTAAAGAGACCTGACCCCTCTCTATTCTGACCCCTTTCTATTCTGACCCCTCTCTATTCCTTCTACCAGCCAACCGCGGCGCCATCTTTACGATGATCCGATCCTGCGCGGTAAACACCGTTTACCGGATGGTCTTCACTAATGCTTTGCGGGGTAAACACCGGCTCGGCCATGGTCGGATCCCTGCTAAACAATATTCCCTGATAGCCCCCCACGCTACCGCCATTAACCGCCCTAACCGTGTGCCCCTTTGCCTGCAGAGATCTGCCGACCAGGCTGTACAAATCAAGTTCCAGAGAAAGCACATTACTATTCTGCCCATGGGTGAATCGAGCGGCGTCGGTAGTCATCTGCATATTCATACCGTTGTCTATCACATTTACCATATGTTGCGCGTGGGTCTCGGGCTGTACCGAACCGCCCATATTACCGAAGGTCATTAGAGGCTCGCCATTGCGCATGACAAAGCCGGCGATGATGGAATGAAAGGGTCGTTTATGAGGCGCTACAATGTTCGGGTGGGTGGAATCGAGGGAAAAACCTACGCCGCGATTGTGTAGCATCATGCCGTAAGGTGGAATAGTCGCACCACTGCCATACACCGAAAACACGCTGTGAATCAGGGAAACCATGTTTCCCCAACGATCGGCGGTGGTCAGGTAAATCGTGCCGCCATCCAGGCCGCCTGTTGTCGAGGGCGCTGTAGCCAGATCCATATCGATACGGCCACATAAGGTCGCCGCATAGCTTTTAGAAAGCAGCTTCTCCACGGGTACATCAGAAAACAGCGGATCGGCGTTATAGGCCAGCAAATCGGAATACGCCAGCTTCTTCGCTTCTACCATGAAATGCCAGTAGTCCGGATTGGAGGGGCCGAGTGCGCCCAGATTGAGGTCGTGCACAGGCGCACACACTTCCAATATATTCAGCATCTCCAGGGCAGCAAAACCCTGGCCCGGGGGCGGCAACTCAAACACGTCATAGCCGTGATAGTTGGTGCTTATGGGCTCGATCCACTCCGATTCAAACTGCGCCAGGTCCTGATGGGTCATGGCGCCACCATCGGTCTGCATCTTGGCGACGATGGCATCGGCAATAGGGCCTTTGTAGAAGGCATCGCGGCCCTGCTGCTGAATCAGACGCAGGGCATCTGCCAGGTCGGGATTGCGGATAATACTGTACAGGGCTGGCACTTCACCATCCTGCAAAAACACGGCATTGGAGTCGGCATCGTTTTGTAACTTGGTTTTTACGGTGGTTAAATCCTGATGCCGGCGTTCCGCCTGACCCCAGCCTTCTTCCGCGACTTGCACCGCCCGGGCAAAGGTTTCCTGAAAGCCCAGGGTACCAAAACGAGTCAGTAGTGCGTCATAACCGGAGATAGCGCCCGGCACGGTGGCGGCATTAACACCAAGGCCCGGTATTCGATCTACGCCCAGATGCTCGGTGAAATATTCCGGGGTCCAGGCCGCAGGGGCCCAACCGGCAGAGTTCAAGGCATACAATTTCTTGTCTTCGGCGCTCCACACCAGAGCAAATAAATCGCCGGCAATGCCGGTATCATTCTGCGAGGTGACATCTAAAACGGCAGCCGCCGCTACAGCTGCATCGATGGCATTGCCACCCTTGCGCAGAATTTCCAACCCCGCCTCGGCGGCGATCGGATCACTGGTCGCTACCATGCCATGCCGTGCCAGCACTTCCGAACGACCCTGCCCCAGCCAGCCCTGACCTCTGGAACCGGGTGCCGCCACAATATTAGCCGCCGGGTTCGGTATCTTTTCCGATGGAATACCAAAGGCATTGTCCGATTGGGCATTCGCTCCTGCCGCCGCAATTAAACCGCTTAGTAAACAGCTGCCCCCTAGAATTTTCATGAGCCGACTTGGGCGATTAATACTCACTGGAAGCATGATTTTATTCTCCATCAATTTCAGAATTAAATTGTGTTGGCGAGCCGAGTGGCCCGGTAATGCCTCGACACTTACCAGGCCCTGCTCCAGCGAGACAAATTGGTTTTACTACTGTGTATTCTTTTACCCTGAATAATTGTTGATTCTTTAATCCGGCAAGGCAAACACCCAAAGCGAGGCGCCAGTCGGTGGATTGGTTATGCCGGCGGTGCGCTCCATACCATTGGCGTGAAAACTGCCGGGGTTGGTGGCGACGGCCACATATTGTTTGCCGTCCACACGATAGGTAATCGGATAGGAACTGGGGGAATTATCCAGTCTCTGCCGCCACAGGGCTTCGCCATTGTTTTGATCGACCGCCTTGAACCAACGATCGATGGAACCGGTAAATAACAAGCCGCCATCGGTAGTCAGATTGCCACTCGCCGGTGGCGCAAACTGTCGCTCGGTCCAAAGCACTTCGCGGGTTTTCATGTCTACCGCTTTTACCATTCCCCACAAGTTATCCTCGGCCGGGTTGGGGTATTTCTGCCAACGCTCGCCGGTGAGATTATTCACACAGGTGTCTTGCATAGGAATATACAGAATACCGGAATTGGGATTGAAGGAGGTAGATTGCATGTTGCGCGCGCCGAGGGCATCGGGGCAGATGCCGTTTAAAGAGAGACCGGCCAGCACCTGTCCGGGTACGGGTATAGCGGCTTGGCTCAGGGTTTTTTCGCCGCTGCGGGAATCAATTTCGGTAATCACATTTTGCATATCAAGATCGATAGAAAACAAATAGTCGCCTGTGGCGGCATCCATTGCCTCGAAAATCGCTTCCTTGCCACCGGTGACAACGACCTTACGCATTTCACCGTTGACCGGCAGGGTCATGATCTGTCGCTCGAAAGCCCAGTCGTGGTCCAGCTGGTCGTTGCGCATATGTTGGTAGTGCCACACCAACTCGCCAGTATCGGCATTCAGTGCAATTGTAGAATTGGTGTACAGGGCATCGGTTGTTATATTCGGTGCGCTGGCCAGCACCCGCAAGGCATCCGTATCGTAGGTAGGCGCCGGACCGAAATAGAGTAAGTTCAGTTCTGCATCGTAGCTGCCCGGTGTCCACACGGAACCGCCGGTGCGGGCCTCAAGCGGCAAATCATTCCAGCTATTACCACCGGCCTCATCCGGTCGCGCGATGGTGTAGAAACGCCAGGCTTCCTCGCCCGATTCCAGATCCACCGCCACGATAAAATTACCCCCGGCTACGGCTCTCTGTCCCGTTAATCCGAAGATCGCCTTGCCATTAACCACCATCGGCGCCGACTTGATGGTGTGGTCGGTTTCATTGTTAGTCTCAATCTCGTGATCCCAGATCAGCCTACCGGTTTTACTGTCCAGGGCCAGCAAGTGAATATCCGAGGTAGCTACAATGATCTTGTCCTCATAGATTGCCACGCCTTTTTTCGAATCCGGCCGCTTATCGCCACTCAGCGGCCGTTGATAGCTCCAGAGTAAATCGCCGCTTACGCCATCGATGGCTTGCACCACGTCGCCAGAACTGTAGGCAAACAACACTCCGTCATGGACTATTGGGGTCATCATATTGGCACCGGAAGGCAGTGCCCAGGTCCAGGCCACGCGCAGGTCATCGACATTGTCTTTGTTGATCTGATCCAGTGGGCTGTGACCCAGATTTTCGTGCGTACGTCGCCACACCAGCCAGTCGTCGGCCGGAGGATTCAACAACATCGCATTGCTAACAGGTGTCAGTTGGTCGAGGCGGCTGTGCGGTACTACGGGTCCGTTAGTGGCATAACCCACAACGCGAGGCGTAAACGGTTGATCGACTAATGGCTGCGCCGGAATTGTCAGGCCAGCAAGGTCTGCCAGCGCCTCGGGCAAGGCAGTAGCGCCTGCCTCGACGCCATTATTTTGCAGAATAAAAGCCAACAGCTGAGCATTGACTTGCGGACTCAGCCCACCGGGTCGGGTCGGTGGCATGCGCCGTAAATTGGCCGCCAGGCCATCGACAGTTTTATCGCCCCAACGACGACTGAAGAAGTTTCCGCTGAGACTGGGCGCCAATTCAAAACCTTCGAGGTTGTAACCGTGACAGGTGGCACACTGTTCTTCGTAGACGCGCCCACCTTGTGCGGCTTGTTCCGCGGTGAAACTCGCCGTCAATTGACCCTCTTGCTGAGCCAGGGCCGGTGCCGTGAAGAGGAGCAAGCAACTCGCCGCGATCGGGCCGGCTATGGCTAGCGCCGAAAACCGGATGCCCTTTGTATTTGCTTTATTATTCACCATGGTCTGCCCCTTTTCTGATTCTTTGTTTGCTTTACCTTTTCTTGCGCTGTCTTTTCTTACGTTATTTTTTCTTACGTTATTTTTTTACGTTATGTTTTTCTTACGCTATTTTTTTTACGTTATCTTTTTCTTGCGTTATCTTTGCTGCAGTATCTGGCGTGTTGTTTTAGTGGGGATGTGTCGCCAAATGTTGGGCCAACAAATCTTTCCCATAGTCATTACCATTCGGCGTCCGAACAACCGTGTGAATATGATCTTTAGTCGGGGTGCCAGGTGTATTTGTCCGGGTAGTGCCCACCGGATTTTGATGATCAAACTCGATCAAGATAACCGGGCTATGGATACGATAGTAAAAAACCGAATCCTGTTCTGCTGTGCCGATCCATGAAAACCAGGTTTCGTCGATGTGCTGGCCAATCTCATCCATGGTGACGTCGGCGTGAGGTCCCCGCAAGTTGCCTATATAGACGCGTGCCAGATTTAACAATTGCAGCTTCTGAGCGCTGCTTAAATCAGCCCCCTTAAGCCCCTCATAATCGAGCGTTAAATTATCTTCGTTGGCGGCGGCGAGTTGATTGTTGCGAGTCTTCGCGGGATTGATAGTCGCTGCCCGTTGCTGCGGCGCAGTCAGGGATTGCATAAAGGCCAGGCCCTGATCCTGCTCTTCCTGCAAGATGATGTTGCCTGTGTACTTGCCGGATGTTGTTAGCACCGGTTCTCCTCCCCAGAACGCGGGAGTCATTACCACCTGATCACCTAACACGAAAAAATTAATCACCAGATGATGGCCATCCAACTGCCAGCCCCAGGGCTCGTCCACCGAAGGGATTCCCATAATAGTGAAATAGTATTTTTCTTCGCCATAGCGAATAGGCTCACCATTGATGTCTAACAGTGCCTGCTCGGTACGCATGATGCTCTCGGTTTGTTCCACCCCCTCAGCACTCAGGGATGCTCGCAGCAGATTCCAGGCGGCCGTTTTTTGTGTCGCTGACATCTCTTCCAGACTCACTCCGTGGCGAGAGAAGATTCCCACATCGACATTCGACCAGTTGCGCCATTCGGGATCATCGACAGCATACTGGGTTCGACTTAACTCGGCAGTATCCAGAGACGAAAGAAAATCTGCCGCGGCAGCTGCAACCGGCGCCGTAGATACCCCGGTCCCCCGCACGGGAAATAGCCCCGTCGTTACCCCTGCTGAAGTCGCCACACCGCGAAATGGCTGACCGATGGCATTGGCGAATAATCTGGAGAATGTGCGTTTTTGATTCAACAGGTTTTGCGGGTAAGACACCGCAGACTGAGCATAGACCTGATGCGCAGTGACTAGAGTGGCAAGCAAAAAAAACAGACTTGAAGTAATAAGCTTTTTCATAAGTAACTCTCTTTTTGGAGCTTGGCGCTTTTTGGAGCTTGGAGCTTTTTGGAGTTTAGAACTTTTTGACGTTTAGAAGAAGACCCCGGAAGGCTACCCGCTCGCCAACGAAGCTGCAAGCCGTGAATTACCGCAGAGTGCCGGTTTACTCCGCCATTACCCGCTTGAGGGCTTCGGGATCCCGCCAGTGCCCGCTTTGCAGACGCCAAAGAAAGACTGCGGCGATAGAGAGAATCATCGCCACGAATGCCCACCAGGAGGCCTTGGGACCGTAGTCAAAAACCCGAATAATGAGGTATTGCGCCACCAGCATTATCCAGTGCAGAGAAACCGAGGCGATCATCAACCAACGGGTATCACCCGAACCACGCAGGATGCCGCCGCAGACCTGAATGATGGCATCCGCGATTGCATAGCTGGACAGCCCAATCATCATAAATCCGGCGAGTTGCAGAATTTCACTGAAGTCCCCCGCTGGCGGGGCAAATACTTCGACCAGCGCGAACCGGAACGTTATGTAGAGGATAGCCAACACGGCGGAATAAATGAGGCCTATTAGAAAAGCGGCCGAGATCACTTCATTGGTGCGCTCCATGTCCTGGGCGCCGACAAAGCGACCGATCAAGCTCACTACGCCAATATTCAAACCCAACATTGGTACGAAGGAGAGCATATCCCAGTTAAATACGATTGCGGCCGATGCCCCCTCTGTTATCCCGTAACCCTGAAACATCAACAGGAATATATTGAAGGCGGCAACATTCAGAAATAGTTCAGTCCCCGATGGCAGACCAAGACGTACGAATCGGCGCAAGATTCCGCTGTCAAATTTGAATGATTGCATTACCTTGAATGTGTCCCGGTGCTCCTTCTGAAAATAGAATCCCAAAAACAACAGGAACGCGAATAGCGTGGCGATAATGGTGGACACGCCAGCGCCGATTATTCCCATCTCTGGGAAGCCGAACTTCCCAAACACCATGGCATAACAAAGAGGTACGTTGAGAATCAAGCCGCAGACATCGCAAACCATTACCACCCTGCTACGCCCGATGCCGGCGAAGTAGGAGGAGATACATATTTTTGCCAGGGTAATTACCGCGCCCGCCATGAGTATCAGGTAGTAGCTGCGCTCCAAACCCACCTGCGCCGGGTCATGCTCCATGAACTCGAAGATTCCTGCCACAAGCACGGCAATAACCGCCAGCAGCGGCACACTCATGGCCAGCATAATAAAACCCTGGCTTACAACCTTTGGACACTTCTCGATCTCACCGGCACCTAGATACTGGGCAGTTATTGCATTAGCATAGGAAAACAAACCGGAGAAGAAGCAGAATGAAAAGAATGCGGCCACACCACCGCCTAGCGCCGCCGCCATATGAACCGGATCTATCTGAGACATGAAATAACGATCGGTAAAAATCATTACTGCGAAGGTGCCCTGAGAAATCACCATGGGTATGGCGATCTTCATCAGTTCTTGCAGCGTGTCTTTATTAAAATGCAATCGGTCTAACAACATAAACTTAACAACGTCGGTTTAAATTTTTTGATCTACTATTCCGGATTTAACAACTTCGCCTTAACAGCAGAGCCCTAACAACAGAGCCCTAAGAACCCAGGCTTTAACAAGACAGTGCCTCGCCTGATAAGACGAAGATTTGAAACCAACAAGTGAGTAGACTTCGACCAGGGTTCACGCGTGGAAAGGTAGCGTGAACACGCGCTTCGATCTGCAATGATTTGCGCGGCTATCAGTCGACGTCGGCATTAATGGTACGTGATTGGCCCGCCTAAAACAACGCCAGCAAAGCACTAATCATCGCTCTGCCTGGCGCTCCTTCTGGGTAAAAAAGCGCTGCACTGCCACATTTCGGATGATCTGAATCACTACAGGACAGCAAGCCCTAACGATCGACAACAGAAGAGAATTCAATTCAAAAGCAGATCGCAATATGCGAAGCTGTAAACAATTCGACAAGCCGATTTTCAGACTCCACTCCCAGAGGTGTTTGTGTTAGCTTTTACCTTAGGCGAACCACAACAAGACTGGATAATCAGGACACAGTGCTTATGAAACACAGTAAAAGTCTTTGTGCCACCGCCGCCCTGATTTTTCTATTGGCGAGCTGTGGTGAATCAGCGCCAGCCGAGCTGGCGAATATCGGGACAAGCAAGGCTGGCGCAGGCTCTATAGTCCGAATCGACCCTGCCCTGAACGCACTTATTGCGGCCGATGCCACAATCGAAAAAGTAAGTGGAGGCTTCACCTTCACCGAAGGACCGGTTTGGCATCGCGGCCCCGGTCATCTTATGTTCAGCGATCTGCGCAACAATGCAATCCACATCTGGAATAATGAAAGCGGGCTCAGTACGTTTATGCAACCGGTGTTTGAAGGCATAAGCGAGACTAATTCAGTGGGTTCCAACGGCTTGAATATCGATAGTCAGGGGCGTTTGGTTCTGATGGAACACGGCAACCGCCGCGTCTCCCGCCGGGAACGAGACGGTTCGATGACCGTGCTGGCAGATAACTATCAGGGCAAGCGCCTGAACAGCCCCAATGACTCAGCCTACAAGTCAGACGGTTGGCTGTATTTTACCGATCCTCCCTATGGCCTCGCCGGACTGGAGGACGACCCGCAACGAGAGCTCGACTTTAATGGCATCTATCGACTCAGTCCCGACGGAGAAATCCAGTTACTGGAGAGTAGCCAGACACGCCCCAATGGCATCGCCTTTTCTCCAGATGAAAAAACCCTGTATGTGTCCAACTCAGATGCCAGCAATAAGGTTTGGATGGCCTACGATGTCCTGGACACCGGCACGCTTGGGGTGGGTCGAATTTTTCATGACGCCAATCAAAGCACCGAAGAGGGCGCTACCGATGGTCTTAAAGTTGATGTGACCGGCAATATCTTTGCCACCGGCCCCGGTGGTGTATGGATTTTCAACGCCGAAGGCACGCATCTGGGCACAATCAAGCCGGATGAACTTCCTGCCAATGTAGCCTGGGGTGACGATGGCAGTACGCTGTACATGACGGCGCGCACCGGCCTTTACCGGATTAAACTGGCAACCCATGGAAGCATTCCCTGAACTTGCAGTGAAAGCCAATTAACAGGCCTTGTTCTGGGCCTGGCCTTCAGTCTATTGGGCCTGTTCATAGCGCGGCAAAACCGGCAATCCATTGATTTATATCAGCGCGGTATCAGTTCTGCCTAACTCTGCCGCAACAATGCTCGCGATTAGTAAGGCTGATGACGTAGAATTGTGCTCAGGTATTTCAAATCTTATACGAGTGAAATTGACCACTAAATTGACACAGGCTTTTGGAGTTAATATGAAAATGTATTTTAGTAATCTACTAACAAGCAGTAGTCGCACCTTATTCGCGCTGCTGTTTTCTGTTGTTATGATAATGGCTGTGACAGTGGCTATGTCCCAATCGTCGGCCCAGTCCCTCGCCGACGTAACACTGAATGTTTACAAGGAAGTCACCTGCGGCTGCTGTAATGGCTGGGTCACCCACATGGAGGCGAATAACTTCGCCGCCAAGATAAACCACCCCAAGGATATTAATGCGGTTAAGGAAGAGTTAGGTGTCTTGCCAAAATGGCAGTCTTGTCACACCGCCGTTTCTGCAGCAGGGTATCTGTTCGAGGGGCATGTGCCAGCAAGATATGTCACTCAATTCCTGAATGCTCCGCCAGCCGATGCGCTGGGTCTTGCCGCACCAGGCATGCCCATGAGTAGCCCAGGCATGGATATGGG
>JABMOK010000135.1 GCA_013204155.1 Pseudohongiella sp.
CCACAACCCATAGCCGACAGTCAATAGAATGCATTTCCTTCCTGAACAGGTGGGCATATCAGCGTCGAATACGCTCCGATCTCTTCGCTTTTAGTGTGCTAATCGTGTTCATGGGCACGCAAGTTCCCTTGGGCGGGTGGCCAACCGTCTAAAGCGCCTCTCGTCAGCTTTACAAATTTTTTCCCCAGCCAAATCGTCGACAACTGCGTTGATCACCTCGTTGAGCCACGAGGGCAAATCACTCCGAAGCTGGTAATAGATCCAATTTGCGTCCCTACGATCCCTAACCAGTCCTGTTCCTTTCAAGCTGGCTAGAGCTTTGGATGCGGAAGGCTGATTAATTTGGAGCGCTTCGACCAATTCGCAAACACAGATTTCCTCATTCGTTGCTAGCAAGTACACGCAGCGCAATCGGACTTCGTTACTAAGAGCAGAAAACACTTTTGTCTTTTCAATATGCACTATTTGGAATATCCTATTAATGGAATATAAAATAGATCCTAGCCTATACGGCTACACGTTTCAAAGATATAGACAGCAGGCCTTAATGAAAATTCTTTATTTGTGTATTCACAACGCGTGTCGAAGCATCTTGTGCGAGGCCATTACCCGTGATCTAGCGAAAGGTCAAATTGAAGTAGCCAGTGCGGGGAGCTATCCAGCAGGGGAGGTTCACCCCCAAACGCTAAAGCATCTCGATAAATGGGGATACTCAACGTCCAATTTACACAGCAAGAGCTTTGATGATGTGGCCGACTTCGCTCCTGACTCGGTGATTACCGTATGCGATCAGGCGGCTAAAGAGTCTTGCCCCATTTGGCTTGGATCAACGGTTAAAGCCCACTGGGGACTACCAGATCCCACTCGACTTTCTTCATCTACTACAAAGATGGATAAGATGTTTGATGAGGTGATCATCACAATCGAACATTGGATTGAACATCTATTGGCAGAGCCGAATCTGGACCTGCCGCCCCCGCAACTAGCTGGGTTATTAAAAAGCATAGGAGGAAAAATTCATGGGATTGTTTGAACGTTACCTGTCCGTCTGGGTCGGTCTTTGCATTGTAGCAGGGGTCTTTTTGGGAAACCTATTACCTGGACTATTTCAGTCAATCGCACAGATTGAGTATGCGCATGTCAATTTGGTGGTCGCTGTTCTCATTTGGGTGATGATTTACCCTATGATGGTGCAGATTGATTTTTCGGCCATCAAAGATGTTGGAAAGAAGCCGAAGGGGCTGTATCTGACACTGGTTGTTAATTGGCTGATCAAGCCATTCACGATGGCGGCGTTAGGCTGGCTCTTTTTCAAGGTACTCTTCGCGGGCTGGGTGGATCCTCAATCCGCAACGGAATACATCGCGGGGATGATATTACTGGGCGTTGCACCCTGCACGGCCATGGTGTTCGTTTGGAGTCAGTTAACCGATGGCGACCCGAACTACACACTGGTACAAGTTTCAGTCAACGACATCATTATGGTGTTTGCTTTTGCTCCGCTCGCCGCTCTGCTTCTGGGCGTAACCGACATTGCCGTGCCTTGGGAAACCTTGCTGATTTCAGTAGTCTTGTATGTACTGCTGCCACTGATTGCAGGCGCATTAACTCGCCGTAGGTTAGAGGGGAATGGTAACAACGATCAGGTCGATGCGTTTGTCGGTGCACTCAAGCCGTGGTCGGTCATAGGGTTGCTTGCAACCGTCGTGCTGTTGTTCGGGTTTCAAGCTGAGAAGATTGTCAATGAGCCTGTGGTGATCGTACTCATCGCGATACCGCTGCTGATTCAGACTTATGGCATCTTCGCTATAGCCTATGGCGCAGCAAAAGCTATGAAATTGCCTCACAATATCGCTGCTCCAGCGTGTCTCATCGGTACGTCGAACTTCTTTGAGCTGGCCGTCGCTGTCGCCATATCGCTGTTTGGTTTGAATTCGGGGGCAGCATTGGCCACCGTAGTGGGCGTTCTAGTCGAGGTTCCCGTGATGTTGTCGCTTGTTGCGATGGTTAATCGCACGGGGCATTGGTTTGAGGACTATCATTCCTAATCCGTGATGCAGTAAGATTCTCGAATGGCTGCTGTTGGCCGGAAGCTGCCGTATGAGAAGTAAGAATTAACGAGAAAACGAGTATGTTTGAATGTCTGACAAAGCGAGCATGCGCCATATACACACGTTATGTTTCTCGATTAATAACGTGGCTCACTGAGATCTAATTGTGAACTTTGATAAATTAAATACGTATCTAAGCACTTTCTCAAACATAGCAGTATTAATTGGGATAGTAGCCTTAGTTTACGAGTTGAATCAGAACAACCTGATAGCGAGAGCCCAAACTAGGGGTGAAATATCTGCTTCCGCGAAGGAGATTCTCAGTGTGCTTCGAGATTCTCCGATTATGACAAAGATCAGAGAGAAAAGGATAAACGGAGAACCACTATCACCCGAAGAAGAGCAATGGATTCGCAGCACCTACAGGATAGAACTGAAAGATTTCGAAAACATCTATTACCAATACCGAATTGGTCTTTTTGACGAAAATGAAATGGAGCCGATGAGAGCGCTCTGGAGGTTTAGAATTTCCGATTGTGATATCGAATTCAGAGATACGTACCAAAGCTTTAGGGGATTGCTAGATCCACTTTTCCAGACTGAAATGGATAGAATTCGCTCAGAGTCTTCATGTTGACATTTGAGCATCCGACCATACAATCAAATCAAGGAGATTCGGTACACGAACCCTTTATTAAAAGCGTTAATGACTGCTATTGGCCGGAAGCTGCCTCCGGGAGCAAGTAAAAATTGATATGTAGTAAAAAGAAGGCTCAGTGACACTAATTCAGGCTCATTCACACTCATTATCGAAATTGACCAAGGCCGTAAGTTATTGATTAATAAATATTCATATACTTGCCGTTAAATCTTCGAAGCATTCACGCGCACTGTCTGCTATTCGGCCAATAGGGAATATTCAAAACTACTGTATATTTACTCTGACCCCATTTATTTTCTGACCCCATTTATTCTCCATTTATTCGCGGCCTACCCCTTATTTATTTCACTAAACCCTGTTCGTCAGTCACACAGTGTAGTAAAGTCCGCGCCCTCGCCGTACTTCCCTGTCCTGACGGAGGCTTTTAGTCTGCCTCCCCAAAAGATTTTAAGTACTTACTTTATCGAAAACTGCAAAGTTTTTGGTGCCGCATTTTATTGAGTTAAGAAAGCCAGAATGAATTACGTTTTAAACCTGTTTGATCGATCGAATAAAATAAATGTAGTAAACGAAGTGTTATCCGGGCTAACGGTTTCCCTAGCTCTGGTTCCTGAAGCTATTGCTTTTGCACTTATTGCTGGACTCTCCCCTCTGACTGGACTTTATGCCGCGTTTAGCATTGGCTTGATTACTTCGGTATTCGGTGGTCGTCCGGGAATGATATCCGGTGCCACAGGTGCCGTGGCAGTGGTCATTGTCAGCCTGGCACAAAGCCATGGTGTTGAATACATCTTCGCCACGGTGGTGCTTGCCGGGCTTATTCAAATGGCGGCGGGTATCTTGAAACTGGGAAAGTTTATCCGTCTGGTGCCCCACTCGGTGATGTTTGGTTTTGTTAATGGTTTGGCCATCGTAATATTTTTGGCGCAATTGGCTTCTTTTAAAGTCGCCGGCACCAACGGCGAACAGGAATGGATGCTGGGGTCTCAACTTTATACGATGCTGGGTTTAGTCTTGTTAACAATGGCTATTATCTGGGGACTGCCAAAACTTACCAAGGCTGTGCCGGCTTCTCTTGTTGCTATTTTGCTGGTGACAGCCATCGTTATCGGGCTTGGACTGGACACCAAAAATGTTGGCGACATCAGCTCCATTAAGGGCGGTTTCCCACCGTTTCATATTCCTGACGTACCTTTAACCCTGGCAACTCTAAGCATCATCTTCCCCTATGCTTTTATCGTTGCGGGCGTTGGCCTGATAGAGAGTTTGTTAACCTTGAACTTGATAGATGAAATTACCGAAACTCGAGGCAAGAGCAACAAAGAGGCGGTCGCACAGGGCCTGGCTAATTTTGTAACCGGCTTCTTCTCAGGCATCGGCGGCTGCGCCATGATTGGACAAAGCCTGATTAATATTTCTGCCGGCGCGCGCGCCAGATTATCGGGCATAGTCGCCTCAGTCATGCTGCTAATTTTTATCATGTTTGGTGCTGAGTATATTGAGCGAATGCCAATGGCGGCCTTAACCGGGCTAATGATCATGGTAGCTATTGGTACCTTTGAGTGGGCCAGCGTCAGAGCCATTGGAAAAATGCCAGGCCATGACAATTTAGTAGGGGTTTTGGTGGCGGCTATAACCGTATTTCTGCACAATCTGGCTTTGGCCGTACTGATCGGCGTTATTATTTCAGCACTGGTTTTCGCCTGGGAGAATGCTAAACGTATTCGTGCCAGAAAATATGTAGATGAGAAAGGCGTAAAGCATTACGAAATTTACGGCCCTTTATTTTTTGCTTCGACTCAAGCCTTCAGCGAAAAGTTTGATGTTCTCAACGACCCGGATATTGTCATTATTGATTTTAAGGAAAGTCGAGTGAACGATATGTCGGGCATAGAAGCCTTGAATAGAATTACCGAGAGATACTGCAAGGCAGGTAAAGAACTGCATCTTCGACATCTAAGCCCCGATTGTCTGCAGCTGCTAAAAAATGCCGAGAAAATCATCGATGTGAACATTATCGAGGATCCTACTTATAAGGTGGCTGTTGAAATCTAGGATTTCCTCCGCGGCTGATTCTCAAAATGAATAAAACGGGACGGACCACGGAAAATAGGAGACGGAGGGGCTAATTTTTAACCACTCTCATAGCTGATCAAAATTTAATCCTTCCGTCCCCTTTAGCTGTCCCCCCGTCCCTTTTTCGGTTAACCAGCTCCCTGCCCACCTTTCAAAAAACTGGACAAGTGCCTGCTGGGAAGATACCTTTTGTTAGCGTTATACGCAGGTGAGATCCCTTTAATAATTCCAATAAACCCTGTCCATCTTGTTAGTGCCCTGCACTGGAGTGAGAATATGCTAAGAAAATCCCTATTCACCCTGACGTTCACTGCGGCGCTGGCGTTTTTCGCCGCCCCGGTCGACGTCTCCGCCCAAGCCATGGAGTCGGTCGAGCCGTTCAAGGTCGGAACGTTTGCGATCAACGACATACCGACCGTCGGCCTCGTCATGCGTGACGACCAGCTGATTGTCGACCTCGCAGGCGCTAACCGCGCCATGCAACTGAGACCGCAGTACAGCCAGATGAGCATCCCCGAGGATATGCTCGGGCTCATCGAGCAGTACGAGTACGGCATGAAGTACCGGGTCTACGAGATTGTGAACTGGCTGGTGGAGGAGAACCTGCTGAGTGGCAGTAACCGACCGAGCTATGTGCACCCGGTGGCCTCGGTGGATATCATGGCCCCGATTCAGTATCCGAGCAAACTCATGAACGCGGCGGTGAACTTCTACACCCACGCTTGCGAGGGTTGCAACGACGATGAATTTCAATCTCGCCTCGCCCAGCGCAAGGAAAACCGCGGCGTCCCCTACCTGTTCCTGAAGCCCACCCGCGGAGCAATCATCGGCGACGGTGACGACATCCTCATGCCTTACGGACGTGACGAGATCGAGTGGGAAGTCGAGATGGCCATCGTCTTCGGCCGTACGGGCAAGTACATCTCCTCGAGCCGCGCTTATGACCACGTGTTCGGTTACATGGTCGCGATGGACATCTCCGATCGTGGTGGACGTCCGCCGGGAGGCTTCGGCTCCGGTTCAGACTGGTTCGTTGGCAAGGGCCGCGACACCTTCGCGCCGCACGGCCCCTGGATTGTGCCAAAAGAGTTTTATGGCGATCCGATGGAACGCCTGCACCAGACGCTGGTTATCGACGGCGTGACCGTTCAGGAAGCAAGGGCTGGCGACATGATCCATAATATCCCTGAGCTGATTGAGTACGCCTCGTCGCTTGTCACGATCTACCCCGGTGATGTCATGCAGAGCGGGACGTCGGGCGGAACCGGTGCGGGTCGTGTCGAGCGCGCGTCAGGCTCCGGATTTCTGGTCGACGGTGAGACTATCAGCGCCAGCATTGAGGGAATCGGCACGCTGCACCACACAGTCAGGGTTGAGCAAAGCGTTCCGGACGACCTGTCTGGTTCGCAGCTGCCACCGGTTAGTTCGTACAAGACAAACCGTTAGCCGCTGAGGAATAAAAGGGGACAGACCACGATTAAGACGAAGAAATCGTGATCTGTCCCTGTTTATTTTCCTGTCTGTTTTCCTGTTTATTTTCCTGTTTATTTTCCAAGCAACGAGGCATTAGATGGGCGTTCTGTTAATAATTTTAGGGATTCTATTTGCCACTCTCTTCATTCTTATTCCTCTGCTGGAGAAATACGGCAGGGAAAGGTCACCTGAAGAACTAAGGAAGATCAGTCGGCTTATGCTCCCCTTAATGATCATTCTGATTATTGCAACGGCGGTTCGTTACTTTATCAGTTGAGGAATTCTTGGGAACACGCCTAACATACTAACTTGAGTTTCAAGCAAACCCGAATCAAAGGGGCAGCTACACTGTGAGCCCGCATCAGAATTGCGCAACAATTCAATAGCCGGGATTGCACCTGTTTCCTAGGCATTATCCACAGCAACAGCCGTCACAATAAAAACCGCATAATCCTGTTTGTTACAACCATCGACCACAGGCATAGCCGCGCCTGGCCTGACCGGAAAGGTTGACTTCTTCGCTTCGGCGGGTGAACACGAGTCATCGCTGCTTGCCGGTGTGTAGCGACCGGAGCGACAGCGCAGGTGGGTCACGTCATAGATCGACGCGTTATTATCCAGTTCCCAATGCTGGCTGCCATCACTCGCCATGGGATGAACCGTCAACACAGCCTCGACCTCGCGGCCACCGGTGACCCGATAAAGGCCGGCAGGGAGAGGGAATTCAGGTTGTTCCATAATCAGACCATTTTCTTCCAGCCACCAGTCCGTGCTATCGAAGGTCCACTTTGCCGGGGCAACACCGCCTCTGCCCCGCAGTTTTTCATAGTCATCCAGATCAACGCCACGGGGACCCGGATCTTTGCGCCATAAACCCCACTCCTGGGCATTGTTCCCGGAGCCAGACTGCGGATCACCCAGAGCGGCGATGTACTGAGTTGGAATGCGCCTGAATTTTGTTCGGACCGATTGCGCCAGTGCCGCCGGGGAAGCCATTAGCGTTGCCGCCACGGCGATGCCGGCGACCAGCAGGTCACGTCGGCTGAATCCATCATTGACCGGGCAGTCTGACTTAGACTGGCCGAACAGGTTTTGTTCTTGCTTTCGGCTCATAGCACTCTTCTCTGTTTCCTTCCGAATAGAGGGATAGGGATTGTGGATAGGGGACATGCATAACTTAACAACATAACAGCGGCCTGGATACTCACATCACCAACAAGCAAAGGATCAGGTTACTCTCGTATCTTAAATCTCTGTGACCCCTTCGATTCCTTCGGATCTGCTACACCTGCGGCAGTCGATACACGCGCTTTGCCGTGTCGTGAAACATGGCCGCCCGCTCGTCCGCCGAGAATCCTCTGGTCAGCTTCTTGAATTGATTCCACAGCACTGTGTAGGAGCACGACAGCTTGTCCACCGGGAAGTTGCTCTCGAACATACAGCGCTCGGGCCCAAACTGATCGATGGTGTAGTTGTACCAGTCCTGATTGGCCGCGAGAAGTTCATCCGACGTTGGCGGCCGCTCCCGTTCGTGCCAGCCGTAGCCATTGACGACCATCTGGATGCCCCCAACCTTGGCGACCACGTTCGGGCATTTCGCCAGCTCGGCGATGGCCGGCTTCCAGGCGGCGAACACCTCGGCGCGACGCCCCGCATAGGAGCCGATTCCGATCGGTCCACCAAGGTGATTGAAGATGATGGTGGTGTCCGGGAACGCTTTCGCCAGATCGGTCAGGTCGGCAATGTGGGTGTGATAGAGCCAACCTTCGAATGAGAGTCCCAAGGGGCGTAGCTGCGCGTAGCCTTTGCGGAACTCCGGATCCAGCAACACATGTTGCGGAGCGTCGGCGGCCTGGCTTGGAACCACACTGCGATCGGCCACCGCCGCGCGATGGCGGATGCCACGAAAACGCTGCGGGCTGGCTGCCATCTGTGCTTCGAGCACCGGCGCGACCCGGTCACCCAGTCGCAAGTCCGCGGTACCGACGATGCCCGACGCCACCCGCGTCTCGCCGTAGCCGCCACTGGCGCTTTGGGCCGCGACCCCCTGCACAAACTCAGTCTCGCCAACCACTCTAAACTCTTCCGGTCCGTCGGCGCGATACATCGACGTGCATTCGACGAAGACAGTCTGGCGCACATTGTGCGCTTGGGTATCTTCGATTAGGTCCTCGAGCAGATAGCGGTTGCCAGGTCGGTCCCACAGATGATGATGCGGGTCGATGATGGGAAGCTCTGGCTCAAGCGCCGCCTCGTCGGTCAGCGAAAGCCAGTCGGGCGCGGGCTGAGCCAGCGCCGGTGTCGCCACGAGCCCTGGCAGGGCGCCGCTGAGGGCGAGTCCGCCCGCTGTGTACAATCCTGCTTGCTGGAAAAAGCCTCGGCGCGTGATGTTACTCATTGCAGTACCCCTGAATGCTTGTATAGAGAAAGAATAGAAGCTATCTCTGCTTAAGTCCACGCCTTCATAGTCAGGAAACAGCATCCTGCTTGAATAAAAGTGGACGGAGAATAAAGGGCTCAGGGAAGGTGTATGGAGGGAAGGTGTTTGGACACCCACCTATTTTTCATCGGCAACTTTCGTGGCGCCAATTTGACTGCTCTTAAGGGCAGCGCCGCAGAACAAACAAGAACGCCGGTTGTTCCATGCATGCTTCTCTTTTAGTTTTATAAGCTTGCTCTAATGTTTCCAGAGTCACTATTGCTTTTGCGACTTGCGGTTTTTCACTTGCCACTTTCGCCAGATTTGACCTCAGCGCATCAAACTTATCATTATATAGAGTAGCGAGCTGGCCTACAGGCACCAACGGGTATCCGTAATCCATTGCCTCCTGCGAATTTTCCGCGACCAGTTTTTGAAAAAACACTGGCCAGCATTCTTGTTGTTGTATACGCGTATTCGACCAATTGGATTGCCCACAATCTACATCAAAGTCATCAATCTCATTGAAGTCGTTGTAGGTTGAAAAAAGCTCTTCCTTGGCGTACTCAATTTGTGCACGCATGCGAAACAACGTTCGTTCCACCCTGACAACAATTTCTTCAATCCTTATAACCTCTTGCGTCTCAGCGCCAGTATTATCATCAATTTCCTGAGCAGAGATCGCTACGCCGCCTAGTGTAAAAATTCCGATAATTGCGACACGCATTGCGCCTAAGTACTGATGCAGTTTAATGAATTTCATCCCGCTTCACCTTTTAGCGATTCAATTCTTGACCTATCGATATCTTATACTACTATCCAATTATGTCCACTCATAGGCTGCGGAGAAAACTAAACCCTGCCTAGACTGCTTGGGGAACAGGCATAAGCCAGGAATAAAACAGCAGCCACAGGGCGATACAGATGATTTCCGCCTTTTGAATAAAACCAAAGGATAACAAATCGAAAATTTTCATCCCATCACCCAGCATCAGTAAAAAGCCAAGGCTACACAGCAGCGCGATAGTGGCACTAAAAGTCCATAAACTATCATCGCGGCGCAACACCACCCGCAACAACAGAGACAGAGGAAACAAGCCCAATTGCATTACGGCGCCAGTATTATGCGGCAGTTTTATCGGGTAAGGAAACAGCGCTACGAGAATCGCACCAACAGCCGCCAACACCAGCACTCCAATCGTCAGCAGATCCCCTGTCGAGCTACGCAATTGATAGTAGCGATAGGCTATCAAAGCTTGAGATATCCCTGCCGAGTAAAAACCCAGTGTCAGCACCCAACCGGCCGGGCCTACGGCATAGATACTCAATGTGGTGTGCCATAGGGATAAATCATCGCGAACATAGTGCAGCAGAATGATCGAAAAACAAAACCAGAGTGCGGCGATCACCGCCAGGCATTGGCAAACCCGATCACGTTTTTCTTTGTTTACTTGTTTCATCCTGCCGAATATACAGCACAGACCGGGTTTTTATAATTGTGAGAACGATGTGGAGGCGGCCACTAGCAAGAATTGCATTAACGAATCTCTCTACAAGCTATTTTTGCAGACCACTACAATACATTGAGTCCTGCGATGAATCAAAGGCTTGAGAGTGAACCTACCAACAATCCGCGGGAGCGCCCGTTCCAGATTCGGTTCGAGAGCCGGTGTTGGTCAGTGTTAGCGTTCCGCACTCGGTGTCATTGGCTTGATCCAGTTGCGGGATTGCTGAAAGAGAATACGTCGTCGCGGACGCGCTATCAATCTGGAGAATGTAGATGCGCGCGTTGGAGGCGGACGTCACCAGTGACTGATTGCCATCTACCGCCACGGCACTGGCGCCATCGCTGATAAATACCAGGCCCGCCGTGTAGCCCAGATTAGACATATCCGTAGCATAGGTTTTATTGTTTAGATAAAACTGCTCCTGCCGGTTGGCGAGATCCATCGCTGCCAATTGGGCTACCGAGCGCTTTCCTGTAATCACACTTTGCTGATAAGCAGGGAATGCAATAGCCGTAAGGATACCAATAATAGCGACAACAAATAACAGTTCAATCAGGGTAAACCCTGATTCACAGTAGTCTCGCTTAGCTGGCGTCGTTTGAATTAGCACGGCATTGCTCCTTGTTGGTGTTGGTGTAGGTGTAGGTGTAGGTGTAGGTGTTGGTATTGATGTAAGTGTTGCTGTCGATTTCGGGGCTAGAGGGTATCAACATTTTTTTCATACCAGAAAGTTTTCCAGAATGACCTGCCTCCCGTTGATTCGGGATCCAGGTCCGGAGGTAACACGAAATCTCCAACCGGTACGACCTCTGCGGGGATACCACCGGATGACAAGCTCTTAAATCTGTCAGTTTTTGACAGTTCTGGAGAATTGCCATTGCCATCCGATGCGTCATAGTTATTCACCGGAGCGCCATTGCCAATTTTGACCGCGTATAATCTTCCAGCACCTTCGCTGGGGGCACAGACTGTCCCCGCTTGTGCCGCGTTGCCCTCCGGCAAGAAAGTGGTGAAGAATACGGTACCAAAGGTAGTCAATGCAGGGGCCAGTGCTTTTTCGCCTGGCAGCTCCAATGCCAGCTTCCAGCCATTGCCAAGATTCGCTGTGCAGGCAGTTTGGTTGATACAGGTATTGGTAATATCACCCAGGCCGGAGGCATTAGTAGCGGCATCATAATCCACATGATTGTAAGCAGACGCCGTCACTGTGCCGGTCACTATATTGCGGTCTTTTAGCATATAGAACCAGTTATTGGCCGTGGTATCGCGAGGGTCTGCGCGGTCACCGCTACCAATCAAGACGCCATCGAAGGCGCCAAGATCATCTTTGCTCGGCACGAAGTCTGGGCGATGAAAAAACCGACGATCATTGGAATTGGTTACTGGAATTATGTCATCCCGGCCCAGCTTAGCCAGCTCGGAGGCGAACCAGGTTGAACTGCGCTGATCGGTCACGCTTTCTGGCAAATCCACGCGCCAGACCGTGCCGCCGGTATCGCCCACATACAGCCGGTCAATATTCCCGTCGGTATTAGTATCCACCGCCGCCAGATCAGAAGGAATGCTGTCCACCATGCCACTGTGGTGATACACGCTTGCAGACTGGGGGCCGGTAGAGGCTCCATAGCTTACCTTCCAAACCAGCGCGCCAGTTTCCGCATTGACTATATAGATTGCATTACCTTCACTGTCATCCGTAGCCGCTCCATCTTTGTTGGTGTCGTAACCGCCGCCGAAAATAATCACCGGCGTCGAACTGGCGCCGTATTTAACCCTGCCCACTCTCGGGCTGGAAAAACTCATACCCAGTTCTGAGAAGTCACCGCTTTTATCGAGAGTCCACAATAAACTGGGTGAATCCGGGTCGGTAACATCCAGGGCATAGTAGGCCTTGCCACCTCTTCTTAAGCCAAAAAAGAGATAGGCCTTGTCGGATGGATCGGCTGCACCATTGCCGTCCTTGCCGATAGTGCCGTCGCCGTCCGTGTCCACTACATAGGCAGACGGTGCACCATCCACCGTGTAGGGGTGATTGCTTGCAGGCGAATTGCTCTTCAGCGTAGCCATCTTGTTCATCACGCTACGGGGCATGAATGCCCAATCCTCGACACCGGATTCGGCCGCGCTGGCGGTGGTATTTCTGATTGCATGCATGAATCCGTCGTCCGTACCCATAAAAATTCGAATATCCGGATTGGAGGCGGTATAGCCTGCGGTTCTGGCCCCGTAGTTAAGCGGCAGCGGCCGGGAATGCAGTGGCGGCCCCATGACCCAGGATCTTGCTTCACTGAAGTTGCCATCGATGTCTTCATCGTTCACGTCCTGTCCGCGAATCCAGCGAATCAGGGTTTCGGCGTCCGCCGTAGACGCCGCAGCAAGATCGGTCTGCAAGGCGGCAGCATTGCTTACCCCGAGATTCAGCAGTGTGGTTCCACTGGCTGGCTCGGTGTAGGCAGTCCGCGTTGCGGCCCCATTGTCATCGCCAATAGTCGGACTGGCGCCGAGAAAACCGGGTATATTTTGCCCCGCGCCACCTCTCGTTACCGATCTGCCGTCCTTGCCTGCGATCTCCTGACCCGTGGGCGCGGACAAGCTGCCCGCATCAGTCCAGTAAGTTAAGGCATCGAAAGATATGCGACCGTCGGGTGCGATAGCCTGAGTATTATTCACATCGATCAGGGACAAGCTAGTGCTTCCAAGTGAATCTATAGTCTGTTTAATTTTTAATTTTTTTAAATTACCGTTCCAGTACGGTCGACTATCTGCATCTACCTCAAACTGCGCCAGAAACACATTATCTACGATATCTGAGCGGTTAAAGACGTTCACAGGCACCGAGGCGGCGACGAAGGTGGTGCTAACGGATAATATTTCCTGAAACACCAGCCTCAGATCCTCCAGCAGAACAGCCGGGTCACTCAGGGGTATGGCAGAAATGGTACCGCCCGCGGCGGCATAGCCATTGGTGGTGTTATTAACCTGATCGGCGATGATATAGGATTGCAGATTCTGATTGCCGTCGATAACCGGCCAGGTCCCATTACTTGTGTTAGGCGCAAAATCAGTATTGTACATATAGGAAAGCACTTCATTAAAACTCGGATTATTGCTTCCAATATTCATACCGCCACTGGCAATGGCCGCTTCGATCTGATCATCGGCATCCCCATCCTGATTGGAAACCTGAAACATGATGTTAACGGCATAGGCCTGGCTGCAGGTAAACTCGTCTGTATCGATGAAAGGCGTGACGTAACTGGAGCCACTTTCAATCACGGTATCCCAGGAGAGCAATGGATTGTCATCGGGCAAATTCTGCGAGCTGTCGGTGCCATAATCGCTCCAACCGAGGTGGGCGTTATGCCATGCTTGTCCCGTCAGATAACGAAACAATTCGAAGTACAGCTCCTTGCCCTGATAGGCATGGGATAAATTACCCTGCGGCACGGGGATCGCATTCAGTGACGTCAACATGTCGGCCTTGGCATTGTTAGAATCATCATCCTCGAAACTCTGCAATCCCTTTACGAAATAGGCCCCGTTGCTGCAATCGCTAACCGAGGGCCCACCACTGGCACTCGCTCCCGAACAAGAATCGTCGTGGTTAAGTATGAAGGCGACCTTTACCCCTACGAGTTCGTTAAACAGCGTGGTAAAAACAGCACGGATGCCGTCGAACAGAGTTACGGCGCCCGAGTCCACGGTCAAATTGGCATAGGCTTCACCGAGTAACACGCCACAGGCACTGGCAGGGTCGGGAGGACTCACCTGTGTGCAAAGATTCGAACCCAGGTTTGACCGATAATCCAGGGTAAGGAAGACCATGGGCTCGGCATCAGTGGGTGGCCGGGCATTAACATAGATATCGGTGTCATCGGCCACAGTGCTCGCCTGAATACTCAGAAACAGCACTGTAGCGGCCCAAATTTGTCTCTTGGCTAACATAAAAAACTCCGTATTTTCTCGTCTAATTTGTTTGCTCACCGCGAGGAACCAACACCAGCACTCCCTGTACTATGCCTACCTTGCCTTCATTGCTACTGGTTCCATCATAGGTTGTATCTACTTCAAATCGCGCCGCGAAGAACGCATCGGCGCTGGAGTTAATGCCCCGGGGAGCAGGCGTCAAGGCGGGCGCTATGCGCTCCACCACAACCTGGGCGTAATTGGTTTTACTCGCGGGCAATAAATTGCTATCCACTACCACAGTAGTCGCATTGCAGCCGGCCACATTGCTCGTGCAATTGATGAAGCCAACATCACCAGAAACAATAATATTGTCTGGATTACCGACCACTTCATCGACAATCGATTGTGCCATCTCGAAACTGCTTACGCGGGTTTCTTCATTTCCTGCCATACGCATTCCCAGCGTGCTGGTTCTCATTGTGGTGATCGCCGCGAGTGTCAGAACCGCCAAAAACACCAGGGATATCACCAGCACGCTGCCTCGCTGTGGAGCGCTGCAGAAAGTATTAGTCTGTTTAAACTTTGTCATCACGAGTCCAGTCCGATCAATTTACTTGGGTTTCGCAAAACCACGGTGGTGTTAAAAACCCGTCGGTAAAATCCATCATTGGCCGCATTCACTGTGGTTGATCCCAGAGTATAGGTCTTGTCATTGGTGTAATTGGGTACCTCGTTCACGCTCACGACAAGAACATATATTCTCACCGCAACCGCGTCGGCTATTTCTGCCGCGGTTGGTGCCGCCGTGTAATAATCGGCGATGAAATCATCGTCATCGTCCACTCCAAATTCGATTTGTAAGTTCTCTACACCATCGAGGAGAACTTCACTCGTCATATTTGACGGAGTGCTATTGTCAAGGTAAACCCGACAGAGGGTCGGGATGCCATCGGCAGCTGTCACGGCATAATCCCTGATATAGTAAATCTGCGGCAGATAAGACCAGTTAATCTCGGTGCCGGTTAGCACCGGCGGAGTGTCCGCTCCGCCGCCATGAAACATGACCGCGGCGACACCATTCGTTCTCATGTAAATTGTATTGTTAACAATGCCCACATCGGCCGTGTTACTGTCAGCCACTCGCTTAACAGCCAGCAAGTCAGTCCCGGCAAGCACATCCGCACTGGGTATACAGGCAAATGTTGCCGCGACCGTCGCCGCCGTTGAATTATCCAGAAACTGGATGGCATCCAGATTCATGGCCCACGGGTCTACTCCATTGCCGCAATCCTGACCAATACTTATCGAGGCATGGTTAGTGGTAGTTTCGACATCCAGAAATTTTCCCCAGAAGCCCGCCATCGCTAACTCTCGACTCAGGAATCTCATCACATAGCGACCATTTTCCAGTACGCGTGAGATCTCTTCATCCTGGACCGAGCTTCTATTATTCTGGATAAAGACAGTGACTGTTCCGGTCACCAGAAAGAGGCCTATCCCGAGAGACACCAGCAATTCGACCAAGGTAAAACCTGTTTGTCGTTTATTTCGCTGCATAGTCATATTCAAGGTGAAATAAAGCTGTTGAAAGTCAGTAGGCGTCGGAATTCCTCACTGGCCCCGTAGTTACCAGAACCCACGCCGCAGGTATTCGTTGATATATTAGTAAGTTCATTCAATCCTCGCCAAACGATAGTTATGCTGTAGACTCCGGCAGCCCCGGTCGGTGGGCCAGTTACACAGCCTGCTGGATTCACCAAACCACCGGTGTTGGTAGACACAGCGTTTATGTCCCGATTTTCGCTAGCGCCGTCCATCGCCTGCTCCCAAAGCCACATATCGTAATCTGCCAGTTGACCTGAATTACACCTTGACGCGGATGTGCAGGTTTGACTTGGCTGTGTCAAAGAACCTCTTCCTACACCTGGGGCAGGAGTCAGGTATCTCATTAACGTTACAGGATTTGCGCGCATTCGTTCGACAATATCCTTTGCTAGCACCACAGCGCTTGTTCTTTGCAGGGCATCGAAGTTAGCCTTTTTTGCCGCTGTCTGTAAGGCCGCAATATTTAAAAAACCTACGCTCACAAGCAGTACAGTGACCAGCACTTCTACCATCCCGACGCCTAAACTTTTTTTGTTAAATATTTTTCTCATAATATCAACCGAAAGTGATTAACCGAAAATGATTAACCGAAAGTGATGGGAACGATGATTACGGACAAACTGAATCGGAAACTCTCGGATGCCCTGTGGCGTTAATGAAAATATCTTGCGCAACATTGCTGTTGATACAAATATTGATGGTGCCATTAGTATTGGTAGAGCCCGATGGAAGATAGCTAATGAAATTGGCAAAGTCAGCCGACGACACGGCCGAGTTTATGTTCATTCCGGTATACACATTGAGAATTGTTTCGCCTGCATCCCGGACACCATCTGCATCCGGATCTACAAATGCGATCCAACCAGACTGCCAACTTTCTGAATTAGCACAATTGTCCGGTGAATTCGGATTGATTTTGCAAAGGCTCACGGTGCTGTTTCGTGTTACTGCCTCACTGCGGGCTAAAAACAATGAGTAGTACATATCATTGGTATCACCATTCAATTGAGCATCTTCCATAAAACTGAGCAAAGGAGGAACGCCGACGCTCACCAGTACCCCTAACACAGACAAGGAGACGAGTATTTCTACAAGGGTAAATCCAGATGTAATTTCTTTCATTGTGTTCCTACAATTGAGAATACTTTTAGTTATTCAAATAGCTACTCGTTGTTCAAATAGCTACGCGAAGCAAAGAATTTTCATATCAACCCCAAATCCACGACAGAAACTGGCTGTGAAGCAGCAACGAAGATAGAGAATATTCCTACAACCTCTTCCCTGCTTACTCAATGTACAAGCAGTAACTGATTGAAATACCTACAAAATAATTTTTAGATTGTTATTTTTAATGAAAACATTTTCGACCGGTTTTCAAAGCCCTGATTGAGCACTGTAGGTCAATCGAGCAGCGCCAGATGTTAACAGGGTCGCAGTTTTCATCTTGCCGTAGAATTTCATCAAACACCGTGGAAGTGGGTAGCAATTCTGCTATTTAGCCATCGAATAATCCCCCCGAAATTCAGCAGAAAGTAGAAGAATAAACACACGAATACTCGGGGAGAAGGGGGCAGGTAGTTTTTTACGGCAAGTAGGTGGGAATTATCCTACTTCTTTTAGGGAACCTGTTGCAGCGTCATGGGAAGCCGGGCTGAATATTGTCGAGGATTCCCTAAACAGACGGGACTCTCTAAAGCAGCAGTAGTCTCTGAGGGGGCCTAACAGGATAGTGATTCATTTATTGGGCGCGAATGCGGAATTTCCATGGATTACTGGAGACCTGAATGGCCTCGATTTATCAATCTAGTCACGAGGAGTAATTACCAGGAACAGATTTGTTCTAAGAACTTCTTTCTACGAAAAATAAATCTGCCCCTTTTCATTTTTCTTACTGGTCGTCCAGGCGTCCGGAGCCGCCGAGTTCGTAATACACAATCGGCACGAAATCGTTGGCAGTCCAGCCTGCTTCCTGACCCCATTTGGCATCGTAGGCGGCGGTTGGTCGTGCGGCCATCACCTCATCAAGTTTCTTTCCATCGTTTATCATGGCATAGACTTTGTCCTGAACGTCGAGGATCATCGGCAGAAACTCTTGTATCTCTTCACGACCGACAACGCCAAGGCCGTGCCCTGGTATAACTTTAGTGTCTGCTCCCGCCATCGCAAGGGCTTTATCCAGAGGGCGATGGTTCCCCGCAATGTACCTCAATTGTACTGGTCGATGATCGGGTAGCTGGTAGTTCTGAATACATCGCCCAGATGCAGAACATCGGAATCGGGAAAGTAGATAAAGGTATCCCCATCGGTGTGAGCCGCAGGAGCCAAAAAGGCACGAACCTCTTCGCCATTAAGATGGAAACTCATCTTATCGTTGAAGGTTATAATGGGCCGCCCTTAATAGTTACTTCTAATAGTTACTTCTAATAGTTACTTCGCACTAAAAGCTCTAATTGTAACTTCGAAATTAAATAGCAGAATATTTAACAGTAGCGATCGAACCCGATCCCTTACTCAGATCTTACAATGCCACAATTGATAGCGCGCGAATGCGCGATAAGGCTCCTTACTTCCAAACATCCGTTCCATTCGCAAGACATCATCCAAAGAGATATTTGCCAGGCGCTTCGGGTTGTTAGCCTGAACCATGTAATCATAAAAGCTGCGAATGCCCCGGCGCTTGATGACCTTAAGCTGTAACTCTTGCAACCACTGGGAAACCTGTTCCGGCATGAGCGGATTAGTCGGGGTTAAACCACCGAGATCACCTTTGAAATCTTGTTCATCAATTCTTCGAAAATCACCGCGTAACAGATTCTTGAACACAAGGCTGTGAATATTGTAAAACATCAGCGACAGTTCGCCACCGGCTTTTAGCCAGGGCGTCAATAATTGCAGAGCCTCACGCGGCTGGTCCAGCCATTCCAGCACAGCGTGAAAAATAATTAAATCAAAATCACCCTCAACTTCTTCTGCCAGGGTTTGTAGCGAACATTGCACAAAACGAATATTTTCCAGGCACGCGTTATTGCCTTCTTCAATCCGCCGTTGCGCGCGCTGCAGCATCACCGAAGACACGTCACAGGCGATGATCTGA
>JABMOK010000136.1 GCA_013204155.1 Pseudohongiella sp.
AAAGTAGGGGACACTAATAAGATAATGGGCAAAAGTAGGGGACACGGGGCAAAAGTAGGGGACACTAATAAGATAATAACTTAACGTCAATACAATCCTAAACGTTGAAGATACGGAATCAAATTTGGGCCTTAAGTTATTATCTTATTAGTGTCCCCTACTCGTGTCCCCTACTCTATTTCTTCGCCGCCGAAAAATTACGCGCTTCGCCAGGGCGTCGATCAGATCCCATGGATTCCATCCAGGCGGGATAAGGCAGCGGCAGACGGCTCACTTCGTCCAGCTTTGCCAGCTCATCGGCGCTCAGCTCTACATCGACGGCGCCCAGGTTGTCCTCCAATTGCTCCATTTTACGTGCGCCAATAATCACGCTGGTGACGGTCTTGTTTGCCAACACCCAGGCCAGTGCAATCTGCGCCACGCTGACGTTGTGATCTCCCGCTATGGCTGACAGCACTTCAACGATGTCGTAGCCCTTGTCTTTGTCAATCGGCGGAAAATCGAAAGAGGCGCGGCGACCGCTGCCTTCGCCATCGCGGGTAAATTTTCCACTGAGAAAACCACCGGCGAGAGGACTCCACACCAGCAGCCCCAAACCTTGATCTTGCAGCAACGGAATCGTATCCCGTTCCAGTTCACGCCCGGCCAGAGAATAAAAAGATTGCGTGGACTTGAAGCGCTGCAGATTTTCGGCGCGGGAAACGCCGAGCGATTTCATCAATTCCCAGGCCGGCAAATTGGAACAGCCGATGTAACGCACCTTGCCCTGATGCACCAGGTCGTCGAGGGCGCGCAGTGTGTCCTCAATATTGGTCAGGTTATCGGAGCGGTGTATCTGGTACAGGTCGATGTAATCAGTGCCCAACCGTTTCAAGCTTGCCTCGACGCTCTGCATGATGTGCAAGCGCGACAGACCCACGTCGTTAGCGCCGGGGCCCATGCGACCCCGTACCTTGGTCGCCAGAATCACGTCCTGGCGGTGTCCCTTGAGGGCCTTGCCGGTCATGGTTTCGGACTCACCGGTAGAATACACATTGGCGGTATCGATGAAGTTGATTCCTCCGTCCAACGCCCTGCCCACTAGCTTGTCGACCTCGCCTTGCTGCAGGCCACCGATGGTTTCCCACATCCCGCCCTGACCACCGAAGGTCATGGTGCCGAGACACAGTTCTGAAACAAATACGCCGGTGTCGGCAAACAATCTGTATTTCATTTTCTAGCTCCTTTGGATTTGAAATTTCTTTGCTTGAATTCTTTTGCTCGGCTTGCTCGCTTAGGCCCCCATTGGCACGCCGGGATCAGACGGAATTACGGGAAGCATTGATATTGCCAAACAGGCTACGCATCACCATCTTCTCGTACAGATCGATACGAGTATCGCTGGCATTTTCATCCGCAATTTGCGCGGTTTTCATCAGCGCATATTGTTGAATCAACAATAAGGGCAATACCACCCGCTGCCGTAATCCAATGCTGAGACGCGCCCGCGGGTTGTCTTCCAACAGTATACTCTGCTGTGCGACCTTCAACGCCATCTCGACACTTAACTTGAATTCCTTCTGGATGAGGGTCCAGAATTTACCGAAGCGCGGATGGGATTCCATGTAGGCCGTGAGCTTGAAATTGGACTTGCTCATGCTCTGCATACTGTTATCAACCAGCCCCTTGAAAAACCGGGATTGCCTGTACAGATCCTGGCAAGCTTGCAGCTGGCCATTATCTTCCAGCGCCTTAAAGGCTGAACCCAAGCCATAGTATCCAGGCACGTTCTGTTGTAATTGCGCCCAGGCTCCAACGAAGGGGATCGCCCGCAAATCTTCGAAACGCATTTTCTGCTCCGAACCACGCTTGCTCGGTCGGCTGCCAATATTGGCGCGGCCATAGTATTTGAGGGTGCTCATTTCTTCCAGATAAGGCAAAAACAGAGGGTCATTCTTGAAGTTCAGATACTCGCCATAACTGATGTCGGCAAGCTTGCGGATCAAATCCCTCTGCTCTTCATTCAACTCGCGCTCGGGCCTGTCATACAGGTTATTTTCAAGTCCAGCGGCGAGCAACTGACGAATGTTATGCATCGCCGCTTTCGATGTACCGTAGTTGGAACTGATGGTTTGTCCCTGCACGGTAACCTGAATCTGGTTACTTTCGATTTTTTTCCCCAGCGCCCCATAGAAGGAATAGGTGCTGCCCCCACCCCTTGCCGGCGGCCCACCCCTGCCATCGAAGAAGGCGACCTCAATACCCGCGGCCCGCGAGGCGGCGGTGATAGCTTCCTTGGCCTGAAAAATAGACCAGTTTGCCATCAGATAACCACCGTCCTTGGTGCCATCAGAAAACCCCAGCATTACCGTCTGCTGATCTCTGCGCCGTTTGATATGGGCGCGGTAATCTGGAAAATTATACAACTCGGTCATGTTCGCCCCGCCATGCGCCAGGTCGTTAATCGTCTCGAACAAGGGAATGATATCCACACTCAAACTGTTAAAGTCCCAGGAGCTGAGCCGGAACAAGGCGATTATCCGCGCCACATCGATAGCGCCTCGGCAGTTGCTGATAATATAGCGATGGCAGCCCGCTTCACCGTTGCTCTGCTGAATTTCCTTTATTACCTGTAGCGATTGCAAGCTGTCCTTGATCACCGAATCTTCAAATTGATCGGGGTCCACCGTACCCTCAACACTGAGCATTAACTGAATCTGTTGTTGCTGCGCAAGCTCGGCAAAATTCGGCGGGAGTAACTGTGGATATTGCGCCATCACACTGTCGAAGGTCGCTTTGATCACTCGCGAGTCCTGACGAATATCCAAACTGGCAAAGTGGAAGCCGAAGGCCGCTATTTTCTGTCTGAAGGCATGCAGCTGTTCGCGATATAGACCCTGATGTTCTCGCCGCAGAATTTCCTCAATCCTGCTCAACTCCGAAAGTAGTTCATTGACGCTCAGGCCAGTGCTCGAAGGATTGGTAATTTCCTGATGCAGGCGTTTCTCCAGCTTTTCCAAACAGTCGTAGATACCCTTGAAACTGAGCCGACGCTTGAGCTTTCGAATATCGGCGTGATAGCAGGCTATAATCAGAGAGCGGAGCTTGGCGGCAACGTCCCTGGTTACCTTCACGTCGACAAAGGGATTGCCATCACGATCGCCACCTGGCCAAAAACCCACGCTGATCAATTGCTTCGGTGAGTCGATACGATCAGCCAGATGGGGCGCAAACATTTCTAGGATATTGCCGATCGCAGAATAGAAAATATTGCTCAGATACCACGACAAGCTAACCGCCTCGTCGTAAGGGGTCGGTTTTTCTTTGTTGAAGAATGGCGTGTTACCAAGCTGCTGTAACAGATCGCGGGCCTGACCGATGTTGTTCTTTTGTACTGCCTCCGCCAGATCTGTAATGATGGCCAATACCTGACCTGGATAAAATTGGGTTGGGTGTGCGGTCAGAATCACCCGGCTACCGAAATTGTCCAGTACCTGTTTGAACTCTTCCTCCAGACCATCGCTGCTGACCCGCTCCATAAGCTTGCGCAGTGAATTATTTTTGTAAGTCTGATGAATCTCCGAATAGGCGGCATCTTCCAGGGCATCGACCAGCACCACTTGTCGCTCTACATACTGGATGATCTTGAACAAAAACTGAATCTGTTCCTTCTCAGTAAAATGCGGTCTGTGGGCCGTGAAAAAATCCTCGACGATTGTCTGCGGACTATGGTTACTATTCAGACCTTCTTGGCCCATCTCCTCCAGCAACGGCAGCAGGGTCCCGGTCTGTTGGATAGCATCCAGCGGCAGGGTTAAAAACAGGCCGTTATAAAGCTGATAACGCAGTTCAACCAGATCTTCGTACTTCTTCTTTACCGATTTCGCAGCCATCTCAACTTTAAGCCGTAGAGTAATTTCCAGATCCGCTGAATGGATCGATTGGCTGCTAGGTTAACACTACTTGATGCGGTAATGAATGCGTTCTAATTATTGCCGCGCCCAATTAGTTCAATATTATCTCGGGCCTGTATCGCAAATCTCTCTTGCTGGGCGATGGTCATACAGACAAACTGGGGTAAATTGCTGCCCAAGGGTTTTTCCCGCGTGCAGACCAATTTCTCACTCTCTGAGCTAACGGTTGCATTGTAGGCATCGACTTGTTTCTGCGATCTGATTCGAGGTATGCCGCCATCGTCGTACATATTTTCGCAGCCAACAAGTATTGCCCCTAGCGCAAAAACAACGAGTAAAGTTTTCATTTTGTTTCCTTTTCTTCAATCGATTCTATGGAATTTAACAAAAAATATTCTCTGTATAACGCGCTAAAACTGAATTTCTGAATCCAGCACTAATTAGGCGCCAGCTAATTTAACAGCAGTTCGTCAATATTCCACACGTTTTCTACAAGCCGAGGTCTATAGGAGACAAACCGTAACTCAAAGGGGTTTGTCCCTCATTTAACGTTAGACGGCCTTTTTGTCAGGACTAAAAGCTCTGCGGCCGTATTACCCAAATTAGGCGTACTTGAATTAGGCGTACTTGAATCAGGCGGCTATCGTCCCGAAATAAACCGTTACTAAAGCGAGAAACCAAAGCTGTCAGTAATACAATGGGCGCTGAACCCACAACACCCCTAACCCCCTTAACTCACTGGTATTAATAGTTATTTATCGTTTTTATAGACTATTTTTAGCGTAACATTGTTAGTGCATCACCCTGAGTAGCAGCAAAATTTCCGCTATTTTTTAGACCCTCAAGCTTCAATTAGTTAAACCCCTGTTTGAATTCCCGCCACCCCAATTTGTTTCATATCAAGAAATTCGAGCATAAGCAGGCCACTTTCATTTTATCGCTTTAACCCAGCGGACAAATAATGGTCAAATGGCGGCTTGTCAATTGGTGTCGTAGATCAGGAATTCTGCAAAACAGGTAGAAGCATGTCGACTCAACACTCACCCAGGTCGGGGCGTAAGTCTCTTTTGCGCATCGGCCTGCTCATCTGCGCCATTATGTTTGATGGGGGTAGCCCCCTGATGGGATTCGTTCTCAATGGTGCAGGACTACACTCCGGCATCCACGCCGCAAACAAAGACCACACCTCCCTGAGATTACTTAAGGAAGTAATGCCTGGGGCGGACAGCTTTTCCGAGAAGGAAGGTGAGGTGCCCGTCTACAAGGCGTATCGTACGGACCCCGCCAATGGCGCGAAGACGCTAATTGGTTACGCCTTCGTGACCGCAGATACACTGCCAGAGCCGAGTGGATTTAGCGGCCCGATAGACAGCCTGGTGGGGATGGATCTCGAGGGAAATATCGTCGGCTTAAGAGTCGTCTATTACAAGGAATCGCTACGCTATACCTGGGGCGATTTTTTGGAATTCCCCGGTGTTCAGGAACAGTATATCGGCAAGCGCGCCGCCGACCGTTTCCTGCTGGGCAAGGACGTAGATGGCATATCCAAAGCCACGATTTCCAGCAGGGCGATGGCTAGCGGAATTCGCCGATCAATCCGCGCCGTGACCCAAGCCTATTTGCCCTGATTTCGTAGTGTGAGATGGCGGGTATAAATGGGCCCAATATTCAGAGTTGACAAAAAGTTTGACTCCCTGGTTCAACGATCTATTAGCCAAGCTAACAAAATTATAATAGTTGAGTTGCAATTATCCGCAAAAACAAGAAAAGGAGACGGAGGGATTAATATTTAGTCCCTCCGCCCCTTCTATTCCTTTTATGGCAAACCTCTGCCAGATTAATCGTTAGCTTGCCGGCACTCCCTGAGTTGCGCCTATACGCGAACTGATCCACCACTGCGCAACTGCCAGATTAAGCGACCATGACAGCCAATACACTGTTTGAGACGTTGTAACGTCATCAAGCACCATAGCCAGGAACGGTGACATCAACCTCAATGTGACCGCCGCATAGGTCAACGCGAAACTGCGGATCATCCATTGTCGATGGGCGACCATGTTGCCCTTGCGTGCGTAGTTCACCGCCAATAATGTGAAAGACCACCACAGGCTAGTCAGGATACCCAGCCCCACTGTGCTGACAATTCCACCGAATGCGTACCAGGCCATATAGTAGCCACCAATACTGCCAACGATGACGGCGAAGAAATACACGCGGCCAAGATAGCGATGCAAGGTGCGGTTCTTTCGGTAAATCATAAACTGGATAGGGGAAATCATCAGCGCTACGCCAGCCCCCACCACATGCATGAACACCAGGAGTTGGGACATGTCCAGATAACGTCGATGAAAGTCATCCTGCATCGCCGGCAACATAATCGGAAATGAGATACCGTACAGCGCTACAAATATGGCCAACACGGCACCCAAATACAGCACCCCCGATCTTGCAATATGCCGCTTGGCTTCTTGTTTCAACTCAGCAACTAATTCAGTCATGTTAACTCCTTACTAAAATTTCCCGTTAAACACCGCCGCCATGAGAGGTGACCAGGGCCCTATTTCAGCAAGGTTTTGGGGGGCTGGCGTCTAGCTCGTGCCAATTGGACGTACAATGCGGCCGGATTGGACGGCCTGAGGGTGAAATGGCAAGTTTTAGTGCATGTCTCTGTCACGAAACTGCGAAGGGGTCATGCCGGTATGTTTTTTGAAAACGGAATTGAAGGTGCTTTTAGAGGAAAACCCGGCTTCCAGCCCTAAATCCAGTAGTTTAATATCGTCGTCCACCTTAAGCCGATCACAGACATAGTCTATGCGAAAGCCATTGACGAAATTGTAAAAGTTGCGGCCTTCCTCCTGGTTTAGAACCTCAGAGAGATGGTGGGTGCTAATGCCGACGGCCTCGGACAGTCGTTGCAGTGATAGCTCACTCTGCAAAAAAGCCTGTTGGCTTTTCATATATTGAACCACTGTCTCAAGCAGGCTACTGCGAGTATCTTCATCGAGTGCACCTGCCCCTTTCGAGTCCGAATCGCTGCCCGGCTCGGGTAAATCCGCTTTAACGGGCCCAGCAATCTTGAATAGCTGAGGATTACGCCACTGAGCCATGCCAATGGTGTAGATTAAAACCACAATAAGAAAGTCTCCAACAACCATCAAAACGAAATTATCAGTCACTACCGCCGCCACCGCCTTGGTACTCCATATAACGAAATTGAAGCCTTGTACAATCCACAGCCAATCAAAAATGTCCGGGTTAAAGTTGGCGAAATTATTCTGTGCTAACTGTTGGTAGCGATAGATAAAATGAGCGGTATAGCCAGCATAGATAAATGCCTGTGCGTACAAAATAAACATACCCAGGGCGAAGCGGGCTGACTCTGGCTCTATACCTTGCAAATACATTTGTTCTAACAGGTCCGGCGCAAGTAACAGATCAAAATTCAATAGATAACAAATGCCAATGGGTAGCAGATGCAGTAAGTCTTTTGCACGAAACCGGTCATCCAGTACAGAATGGCGACAATACAGATACAAAAGTGCCCCGTAGCTTACCGGCAAAAACCCTGTCCAAACAATCCATAGATTGTAAGGCGCGATCTCGCCACTTTGAGTCGCCAACATTGAGAAAAGCCCCGCCGCCAAAAAAACACACCAACAAGCTAAAATACGGCTGGCATAACTGACATTGGGGGTAAACAGAAGTAAGCCGGATAACAGCAAACCCTGAAAAGTGCCGATGGCGTACAAATATTGAAGAATAATGGGCATAGGGTATGCAGTGTAGCAAATGTTGTCTGTGTCCAGTGAGCATTCAAACATAGGGGACATAAAACATAGGGGACACTAATAGTTTAATAACTTAAGAATGTTCGTTGGAAATAGACTTTCGTTAAGTTATTAAACTATTAGTGTCCCCTTGTGTCCCCTTGTGTCCCCTTGTGCCAAGTGGCGGGCCTGCCTGGCCTTTTTTGTCTTTACTCGTACCGAAGTATCATCGCCGGTCTTACGCTGGCGCTCTTCCAGGACTGGGAGATAACAGCGGAGAAGGCGATTAATACCGAGAGGCCAAGACTCACCAGAAATGGCACCAGCGTTATTTCGGCGCGAGCCGCGAACAGACTGGTGTAAGCATTGCCTATTACGTAGCCCAGGGGCCAGGCGATGGCGTTGGCGACCATGATGGGTTTGGCGAAATCCAGCAATAACATTCTTAGTAGTGTACCGCTGCTTGCCCCCATCACCTTACGGATGCCTACCTCTTTCCTGCGGATATTGGTAATAAACGTCGCGTTGCCTAACAATCCTATGCTGGCAACGAAGAAGCCGAAGATCGAGATCGCACCGATGGCTGTGCTGATCGAAAGAAAAATGCCGTAGATCCCGTAGAACAGATCATCGACAAATTCTCGCCTGAGAGGAATGTCTGGCATCAGGCTATTCCAGGTCGAGTCGATATGCTGCAAGGCTTCGTTGAGGTTGTCCCTGGACACCTTCACGATCATGAAAGATGCGCTTTCCGGTCTCAACAAATAAATATGGCCCTGCACTCCGAAGGCAGAGAAATCGATGAATTCATATTTACGATCGCTCATGGCGCCAATTATGGTGAGCTCGATCGCCATTTCCCGCGCCGCCTCCGGAGGACTGAGCTGCAGGTAGACGCTATCCCCGAGGGCTGCTTCGGCACTTTCCCAACCCATACTCCGGGCCGCCTGATTGTCGATGATGATGGAGAAAGGGCCGCTGGCGGGAGTTAGCTCCGCATAGGGTGGTAAGCGATCGCTGCCCCGTTCCCGCGAGAAGTCTCGCCCAGCCGTGACCGGCTGTGCCATGGTTTCCGAGAATTCATAGTCTACAAAATGTCTTCCCATTTGGAAGGTGGTGGCATTCAGGTCCGGGGTGCGGGAAAAACTGATAGATGAACTGCTGATGGTCCAGGGTGGTATAGCGACCTGAGTGGTGGATAGCACGCCCGGGTGTTGCTTGAGTTGATTCGCCAGTAACTCCGGTTCCACACTAAAGGCATCGGTAGTCACCGAAATCGAAATCTTGGGATCCAGCACACCGCCATCCAGCTGCTGAGTCATAGCCCGGTTCTGAGCGAACATTACCATCGCCAGAATCATCAGGGTGCCGGAAATAAAAAACTGAACGCCTACCATAATTGCGCGCAGTCGACCGGAATAACCGCTGGAACCCTTGGGACGCATCATGCTCACCAGCGGCACAAAGGCGGTGCGAACTGCGGGATAGCCACCGGCGATGGCCACGATAACCAGCAACACCAGCGCCAGGTTTATCCATAAGCCCGGATTCAGTAGCAGCGCAGGACCCGCGCCGACAGCAACATCCTGTAATTGAGCTAACACCAGTATCAGAATTAACAGCGTCAGCGCCATCGCCGCACTCAGAAATAACAGGCTCTCATAACAATATTGCATTACCAGCAGACTGCGCTTGGCGCCGAGAATTTTCTGCACGCCAATTTCCTGGCTGCGCAGCGACAACTGCGCGATCACCAGGTTGGAATAATTCAAACAACCAATCAACAGCACCAGCGCGCCGGCAACGGTCAGGATGTCGGTAATATTAAAGCCGCCGGTAACGAAAGCCATCTGCGTCGCCACCAACTCGTTAACAGGCAGCAGCTCGAAGGTCTGAACCTCTACCCGATCCTCTGGCATATAGGCTTTGACGAAATCGTCCAGGCGTTGGTTAAATTCATCCACATCCACTTCCATGTCTTCGGGAAACTCTATGTAGACGAAGTCCGACTGGTTGCCCCAGCGGTCGACATCGGGATTGGCACCTGCGGCAATCCTGTTTTCGCGCACTGCCTGGTCGGGAATTGCGATGGGCACGTACAACTCCGTATGGAAGAGGGCAATAGGGGATTCCAGGTGGGATGCAAACTCAAGCTTCTTGGCGACGCCCGCGATCACCACATCGTATTTGTTTTCGATCAGGATTCGCTCCCCGACCACATCGGTGCGACCGAACATACGCAGCGCCGCTTCCTCGCCCAGCATTACCGAATTGGGTGGCAGTTCCTCACCCTGGGCTAAGCCATAAAGGGTTTCCAGCGGAAAGATATCGAAGAAGCGCGGCTCAACATACTTGGTATCCAGGGTAATGGTCTGACCATCGATGGTTACATCCTGGGGCTGAGCGGAACTGGCCCGGGCAATATTGGGAATTTCCGGGAACGCGGTGCGCAGGTAACGGGCGGCAGGCTGATTGACGATGGGAAATCGGTCCGGCAGCGGACTGTCGCCAACCGCTCGAATCATCAGGTTAAAAATCTTGTCGGAGTTGGGAAAGCCCCGATCGAAGCTGTTGGCATAGTTAGACAGCAGTATCGCCGAGATAAAACACAGGAAGCCGATCACCAGGCTGGTCAGGCCAATTAATGTATGCAGCTTGAAACGTAGAACTGCCTTCATGGCCATCTTGGTGAAGTGAGCTAACATGAGCTTGATTCCTTATTCGGCTACCTGGCTGGAGATTTCATCTTTGGTGTTGTCGGCGACTACCGACAATTTGGCGCTGGCGTCGCCACCGATCACCCTGCCGTCCAGCATTTCGATTATCCGATCTGCCCGGGCGCCGTGTTCCGGTGAGTGAGTCACCATGAGAATGGTTGCCCCTTTGTCTTTCAGCATCCCCAACATGTTCATCACATCGTCACCGTTCTTGGTATCCAGGTTTCCCGTCGGCTCGTCCGCCAGAATCAACTTCGGATTACTCACGACCGAACGTGCCACGGCCACCCGCTGCTGTTGTCCACCGGATAACTCCTGGGGCTTATGCCGGGCTCGGCTCGCCAGACCCACCAACTCCAACGCCTCTTCAACCTTGCGACGCCTCTCTTTCTTGGGAATGCCGAGATAGAGCAGAGGCAGATCCACATTTTCTGCCACGGTCAGATCGTCGATCAGATTGAAGTTCTGAAAAATAAATCCGATGTTGGCCTTGCGCAAGTCCACCAGATCATTCTCCGAACGATGCCCGATTTCCTCGCCATCGAAGTAGTAGTCGCCGCTGGTGGGACTGTCGATCATGCCTACGATGTTTAACAGCGTCGATTTGCCGCAGCCGGATGGCCCCATCACCGCCACGAATTCACCCCTGGCGATGTGTAGTTCTATTTGATCGAGGGCCGTAGTCTCCATGTAGGCCGTTCGATAGGCCTTGCTCAGCTTGTTAAGTTTGATCACGTGTAGGCTTCCTTCTTGGTTCGATGTTTGAACATGGTTGCGTGCGCCACTATGTAAGACGAAAGATATTCCAAAGGGTTACGCTGAATATGCATCGATTCTCCGCCTGCCCTTCTTGATCAGTTAGCGAGAATCATGCCATTTAATTTTTCCGTTAAATAACAAATAGTTACGAATGTCTCGGGTTAGCAATCAGCACCCGGGCAGGCTTATGAAGCTATTAAATGGTCAGAATACCCAGCTTTGTTCAAAGCCGAGTACATTAAAGGGGAGGCGACTAAAGATGCCGAGCACTGGATATGAGTAGCCTCGGGGGCAGGCCACGTTTTTACCCTTGAGAAATCGAGCTCTGTCCCCGCTTATTTGGACTCGGCTTCGCGTGCAAGGCAAAAAATCGACTGATAGCCGTGTGTCAACCGTATGCTATTGAGTACGTTATATACGCTTTCACCAAGGGTGATAGACATTAAATTATGCAGAACTCAACACCAAGACCTGGCAGAAAGAATGTCCTGCAACTAGCGCTGACCCGTTTGATTTTGGCGCTCCTGTTCACCCTGCCATCGATTGCGCTGGCGCAGTTGGCCGCACCGAATCTCGCCCTAAGTAATCTGAGTGATGGCATCGGTTTGAGATGGTCTGCGGTAAGTAATGCATCGGGCTATCGACTCTACTATGCGCCTTATCCCTACCAGGGTCCGGACAGCGCCGACTCGATGGATGTTGGCAATGTACTGGAAATTGCCGGTGACCTGCCTCAGCTATCCGCCTTCTACGTTGCCGTTATTGCTTACAACGAACAACAGTCCAGTGAATTCTCCAATATCGAATACTTCATTGTCGATGAGCGGCATCTGAACTATGACTCGGATGTGGGTAGCTTTAACGGATTGACGCTAATTGCACCAATTTCTTCTAATGCTACTTATCTTATTGATGACTTCGGAAACATAAAACACCAATGGCAAAGTGATACGCCACCGAGGTTGTCCACCTATTTATTAGCCAACGGAAACTTGTTGAGAAGCGGAAATGTTAGCACCGGTTTTTTTGATTCCGGGGGGAAAGGTGGCTTGATAGAAGAGCTGGACTGGGACGGTAATCTGGTTTGGCATTTTGAGTATAGCGATGACGTAAAGTCCTTACACCACGACATCGAGCCACTGCCTAACGGTAATGTGCTGGCGTTAAGTTGGGAGCTTCGTGACGACCTTTGGTCTGAAGTGATCGCTGAAATAAGCAAGCTGGGCAGTGACGCGGGAGAGGTGGTATGGCGTTGGGATGTATTCGATCATCTCGATGAGCTTGGTCTGGATAGTAGCAGCGCAACAAGCGAAGACTGGATTCACCTGAATTCAATCGACTTCAATCATGCGAGCCGGCAGATTCTGCTCAGCAGTCGAAGCCACAATCAACTCTGGGTAATCAATAAGGACGATGGCAGTGTGGCGGCGACGTCAAGTGTGATGCTAACAGGCCAACACGATGCAAAATGGATTGATGACCAATACGCGTCCAGCAATATTACAGTGTTCGATAACGGCAGCAGTTTTTCCAGGGCGCTGGAAATAGATTCCACCCTGCAAACTATTATCTTCAGCTATGGAAACGCCGACAGCGAATTCTTTTACAGTCCTCGCATCTCCGGCACGCAACGATTAGCCAATGGCAACACTCTGATTTGCAGCGGTGTTGGCGGATTGATTATCGAACTCGATAGCGCAGGAAACAAAATCAGGGAAGTTGTTAATAGTTATGGTGGCGCATCACCCAAGGGCACGGTTACCGATATTTTCCGCGCGGAAAAATATGCAACAGGTTTCACTGCTTATTTTTGAGCTTAACTGTTTATTTCTGAGCGCAACTGTTTATTTCTGAGCGCAACTGCGGTCAAGCATAGACGAGGGCCAATTTACTTCACTCTATTTATTTCAATCCAGCCGTATAAAAGCCATCGTCCTTAAGCTTCATACATCGTCGAACCACCCACCACGGTGCGCACGATCTCGATGTCCTTGATCTTCTCCGGGTCGATTGTGTGGGGGTCTTCCGCCAGCACAACGTAATCCGCCAGCTTGCCGGCGCTGATCGAACCCTTGATGTTCTCTTCCCCCGACGCCCAGGCGCCGTTGTAGGTATTCACGGCGATGGCCTCGGCCACGCTGATGCGCTGATTCGCACCCCAGGTCTTGCCATCCCAACCCTTGCGCGTAACCATGCCCTGAATACCCATCAGTGGAGCGAACGGACCCGGACTAAAGTCCGAGCCGGCCGCTGCCATGATGCCGGCATCGAGCATGGTGCGATAGGCCATGCAGCGCTTCATCAGTTCTTCGCCGTAGTACACAAACTTGTCGGGATTGTAGTAGGCATAGGTGGTGAACATCGCCGGCACACAACCCAGTGCCTTCATGCGCCGCACCAGATCGTCTGTTATGAGCGTGCAGTGGGTAATCTTCGGTCGCGCATCGGTACGCGGATAGAGCTTCTGCGCGCGTTCCACAGCGGTGAGGAAACTGTCGATGGCGACGTCGCCATTGGCATGCCCATTCACCTGGATGCCCGCGCGGTGCACGCGCTCAACCCAGGCATTCAACACCTCCTGAGTCTCGGTTACGTTGCCTCGATAGGGCGGGGTCACGTTGGGATAATCCACACTCAATGCCATGGTACGTTCCGAGAACGATCCGTCCACCGTATGTTCCGAGGTAGCGCCGAACTTGATCCACTCATCACCGAAACCGGTTTTGATGCCCGAGGTGATCATGGATTCCAGCACCTCGCCTCTGGCTTCGTAGCTCACCCGATGCAACAGCTCGCCGCGCGCACGCACGTCCTGAATGGCGGCCAGATCGCCGCCTTCGTGGTGCACACTGGTGAGGCCGTAGCGGCTGAACTGCTTCGAGATGTAGGCGATGCCGTCGCGGCCACGGGCAGCAAGCTCGGCTTCGCTGAAACTGGGGCGCGTGCCGATGCCACGCATCGGGTCTCTGGCTCGATCGGTCACCCGGCCATTGAGTTGGCCTTCCGGATCCTTGTCGTAAGTACCGCCCATCGGATTCGGCGTGTCCCTGGTGATGCCCGCCATCTCGAAGGCCTTGCTGTTGTAAAAGGAAGTGTGGCCGCCACGGTGTTGCACCACCACAGGATGGTCGCTTGACACCAGATCGAGGTCGCGCCGGTGCAGCCCGCGCGCGTCTGACAATTTGGTATCGTCGAAGAAGTAGCCTTCTACCCAGGTGTCAGGAGACAGCGTCTGCGCCTTCGCGCGCAACTTGTCGACAATACTGTCGATACTGACGAACTCCACTTCGAAGGGATTGCCCACCAGCACATCGTAGAGCAGTGTCTCGCCACGGGCGTGGTTGTGACAGTCTATGAAGCCCGGCACAACAGTCATTCCCTGGGCGTCGAAAGTTTGGGTGTTGGGTCCGGCGAGGCTCTGGATATCGATCGTGCTACCCACCGCGCTGAACTTGTCGCCGCTGATGGCAAACGCCTCGGCGCTGGGAGCACTGGTGTCCACGGTGTAGACCCTGGCGTTAATTACGATCAGGTCGGGGTCTTGGGCAGCGGCCACAGCCGCTCGCAAGGTCTGCGCGCTGGCTGTCGTGCCGAGCAGCGGCACAGTCATCAGGCCAGCCACACCGGCACCGCTTAAGTTGATGAAATCGCGCCGGCTGCGGCGGAATTTTGTCATTGCGGATCTCCCTATCTTGCCTATCTTACCGCCTTCTCTATCTTGCCTCCACATGAACGGTCACCTCGACATCACTAACCAAACCTCCATCGTCCGCGCGACCCTGCAGCACGTAGGTTCCTGGCTGATAAAAAGTGCTTGTCGTTACCCAACGTCCATCTTCAGGTAATTCCGGCGGCTGCCAGAAAGGTGACCAGGGCGAATTCTGAAACGCGCGGGTGTCTTCCCAGGTTTTTCCCTGCGGAGGATCAAATGTCACTTCTCCCTCTCCCTGATAAACATGCCAGGCGAAGTACATGCCCACCACCCGGTCAACCGTGCCTCGAATGGGCGCCCGCATGGCTTTCTCGAATCTCTCCTGTGGCGTGTCATCCTCGCTAAAAGCACCAAGCCTGTATTCACGAGGAAGAGGCTTGTCATCATCCTCAACGATGGCCACCAACTGTAGAGGTTCGCCAACCTTCACCGTTCGCACTTCGCTGCCCTGCAGGGTGATCACCGGTGGCTTGTTAGTTTGCACGTCCTCTCCATTGTGACTGCCACCACCTACTGTGCCTCCTTCCGACATCATGGTAATGGGGCGTAGCGTATAGTCTTTGCGCAGCGAACCGTAGGCCTGCTGTGTCACCCCTTCTTTGGTTAGCAAGGTCCACACCATTTCTTCATTACCAAAATCCGCAGGAACCCTGAGCTTAAATACATAGCGATTACGACGCGGCAGAAAATGTGTCGGTTGCCCCTGATCGGCCTGCCCCGGGGAAAAGAAATTATTGGGGCCAATTGGAACGTCCAGTTCTTCCTCCCAGTTCTCATTCATATAGCCGAACAGCATAGTGAACGAGCCATCGTCATTAGCCGTCCAGCCTTCGTAAACCGGCGCCGTTCCTTTTCCACCGTCATAGGAAGGCCGGGACTGGGCACTGGCGTTGCCACAAGCAAAGCTTAGTAAAAACAGGAATGAAAATATCAGACGCAGCGGATGCGTCGCATTAAATGACTTTCCGGTGATGGAATAGACCCAGCGAGAATAATTGTTAACCCTGCTAAATTTTTTTTGCATGATAATTTTCGACCCGAAGCGAAATTGTTGTTGAATACCTGGCTGTTGAATACCCGGTTGTTGAATATTTAGTTGTTGAATACTTGGTTGTTGAACACTTAGTTGTTGAACACCTAATAGTTCGCTCGCCCCATAACACTTTATATGGGTCAACATGCTTGAGAGTCTCGATTCCCTGACAGCGATCGAGACCTCTCGTGGTTTAGCTCAGAGCATGCTGATCAGCTGTGAGCCGGCAGTCTTGCTTCCGATCACGAACTCAGGGCTCGCCCGCCTCTTCGTCCATCGGTTCCAATAACGGGATGTCCGCCATGCACAGCGGGCAGCCAACAAGATGGTCGTTTTTGCCAAGGCCCAGTCTTTCTCGACGCCCTGCCATCTCCTGCACAAATTGCTGGTCAGTCAGACCGACAGATTGACCGAGATGCAAAAACATATTCGACACCGAGGCATTGCCGGAACCCGACCAGTTTCTGGAGTCTACGACGTTGGTATTCGTCGCGACGTTATCCATATATCCAATCATATGTACGATCGTGCCTTTGGGGAGAAGAGGGGCATAGTCGTCTTCGAAAGTGTATTGCTTCACCCAGTTATGGTCATAACCACTGCAGGCCAGTGTCTCGATCTGATTGCCCCAGATCGCCTCCAGGCACATCCTTGCCCCGGGCGCATGTAGATGCGGCTCAAACGAGCTGATCTTGGTGTGTTCTTTAAGTACCGTGTAGGTGTGTAGCTCCTGGTCTTTCATATTGGCCTGAATACTGATGTTCAAACCGTCACCGAGCGACATACGGCCTCTTTTCTGCTCTGGCTCATAGCCTTCCGGGTGGAAGTAAAAACCAATCTCCATGTGACCTGTTGTGTCCTGACCATTGGAATGCAGGTGATAAGTGGTGGGTATGATGCTGGACCCGGCCTGCAGCAGCCGCCCTGCTTTGGGGTCAAACAGATCCGGATTGCGGCCAAGTTCGTGAACCGGCCAGCTCAGTTCTTCTCCGTCTTGCTCATCGGCTTCAGCAGGCAGTGCTGTAACCCAGCTCATATGGTGAAATATGTACAATCCGCCCACCACGGTGCCAGCTGTTGCCTTTGAATCCGCGTTATTCACCTCGCGCATTTCGACGGCGCTAACATACCGGTCCTCGGCCAGCCCCACGGGCACCAGGTTGTCGGATATCCAGGAGTCAGAGTCACCGCGATTCACCGTAACATCACCGAGTTTAACCACGAGATCCGGCTCGCCGAGGCGCCAATCTCCGGATTCATTGAAGTGCGGGAGCGGGGGCATATTTTCCAGCTGGCCCATAGGTGCACTGTTGTCCGCCCAGCTGGCAATCAGGCGAATCTGCTCCTCGCTCAATCTCTCATCATCCTTGACGTGCTGGATGCCGATATCCCGCTCCAGGTAATACGGTGGCATTGCGCCCATTCTGTCGCGCAGCTGCGTCTTGTATTTGATCATCGGTGCCCAGGGTCGGACCTGCTCATAGCTGATCAGTGCCATGGGCGCCACGCCTCCCGGCCGGTGACAGCGGACGCAATTATCATACAGAATCGGTGCGATGTGCTCCGCGAAGGTCACTTCAGACTGCGCTGTGTCCTCGATTGCCGGCTGAGCGATTACAGCCATCGAGAACAGAAAAAATGAGAGACCTAAGCAGTGAGGAATAGCTATTCTACAAGTGTACATATCGATTTCTCCGCGTCACTAGACAGTGGTATTGCGAGCCTATTAATTTACATCGAATAAAGGGGACATTTACCCCCAACTTAAACCCTGAAATTAACGCATAAATTCCATGAGTTTCGCGATTAATTTCTGCAATCGCTTAAACTCCAAAACTCACCGCTCCCTTACTCACCGTCCCCTTCATAGTGTACTGCGGATACGCGGTTTCAATTTTCCAGGGATTAAAGAAAATCCCTTCCCCAGAGGCTAATAGCCCTCGCCCTCGAAGTCCACTCTTTACTGCGCGATCACTGAGGGAAATCTATAACCAGGACCAGTGAATAAGGGGGGTTTGAATAAAGGAAATCAAGGGGGTCAGAGTAAATGTCAGCGGTTATCTACTCTCGAAATAAGCCTTAAGCCTCCCCATACCCTCATCGATGTCCGCAAGCCCAATGCCGGAATAAGCAAAACGTACATAGTGCTGCTGCTCTTCTGCCATAGGCCGGCCAAAATGTTTGCGCGTACAGAAGGAAACATTGGTCTCGGTTAACGCCTCCTGCATCAACTGATTTACATCGGTGAATGCCTTTCTTTCCATGATGCGCGTGACATTGGGAAACAGATAGAAGGTGCTATTCGGCGCCGTAATCGAAAGCCCGTCAATTCTGTTCAAGCCAGCGACAGCCGCGTCACGTCGCCTTCGCAACTCATCAATTATGGCGTCGGGGCCGGCGCTATCGCCCTGGATGGCTTCCACCATACCGCGCTGGATAAAGTGCGTCGTGCAAGACTCCATATTGGTATTCAGTTTATTGAAGACCTCGATTACGGCTTGTGGGCCAATCGCCGCACCCAGTCGCCAGCCGGTCATGGCGAAGCGTTTCGAGCAGGTGTAGAGAATCACGCTGCGCTCCTGCATGCCTGGCAGACTGACGATGGACTCGGGATGTCCGCTGTATTGAATTTCGAAATAGGCCTCGTCACTCATTACCCATAGATCGTGTTTAATGGCCAGCTCGGCCAGTTGCTCCATCTCTGCGCGTGAGGATTGTGCGCCATTGGGATTCTGGAAGTTGTTGTAGATCAGCGCCCGGGTTTTCGGATTGATCGCCTTGCCGATGGCGTCCAGGTCCAACGCGAAACCCGAAGCGGTTTCGATGTAAGCATAGGGAACCGCAACCCCCCCCTGATACTCGATCTGGGATTCATAGATGGGATAGCCAGGATTGGGATACAGCACCTCGTCACCCGGATTCATTACCGCCGCCAGAAACTTGCCAATAACCGGTTTGCCACCGGGTTGGATAGAGACATTCTCGGCGCTGTAAGCAAGCTGCCGCTTGGCTCCCACGTCAGCCGCAATGGCGGCGCGCAATTCCGGGATTCCTGCGCCGGGGCAATAACCTGTATAGCCGTCCGCGATGGCTTTTTCGGTGGCCTCGACAATATTGCGCGGCGTCGGGATATTGATATCACCCAGATGAAAAGGATAAATTTTATTGCCCTTGGCACCCCAGGCTGCCGCCGCGGCCGAGACAGCGAAGGCTGTCTCGGTGCCAAGTTTTTCCAGTTGCTTCGCTAATTTCATGCCGATATCTATCCCGCACGGTAGTGACTTGTCAGGTTTGCGGAATGAGTTTAGCAGAAACGGCAGGAATAAATCGGACCTACTCTCTACTCTCTGGTTTGCTCTCTGGTTTACTCTCTGGTTTACCCCCTGGCTTACTTCCGAGCCTGCTTTCCGGGCTTACCAGAGCCTCTTGCCGCCGATTTACAAATCCACACCGAGCCCCCTATCTGTCTTATGCTATATCTCAACAGTTCAGACTGCGCTAGAATCGCGCAGCTGTTCGATACCAATTTCGGCGGCAGCAAACTCACAAGCGCGAACGGTTAATCAAGTCATCTTCTACATCCAATTGAGGTTTACCATGTCATTTTCCATGTATTCAAGTTCCATCCCGGTTTTTGTTCGTTATTTAGATAACCTGTCGGCGATTCTCGCCAAGGGCGCTACTCACGCCAGTGAAAAAGACATCGATGGCGCAATTCTGGTCAGCGGCCGACTGTATCCCAACATGTTCCCACTGTCGCGCCAGGTGCAGATTGCCTGCGACGTGGTTAAGGGTGCAGCGGCACGGCTTTCTGGCGTAGAGGCTCCGAAGTTTGAGGATAACGAAGCTAGCTTCGAGGAATTGCAAAGCCGAATCAGCAACACCATAGAATATTTAAATTCTGTACCGGAAGATAAAATCAACGGCACTGAAGACAAGGAAATCAAGATGCAGGCCGGCCCGAACGAACTCGAATTTATTGGCAGTGATTATCTCACGCTATGGGCTTTGCCGAATCTGTACTTTCATGTAACCACGACTTACAACATTCTTCGCCACAATGGTGTGGAGCTGGGCAAGATGGATTTTCTGGGGGCGCCGAAATAACCGTCTTAAAACTATCCAAACTAATTGAAGCTATCTGGACACCGAAGCTATCTGGACACCCACAAAATTTTCACCACATGAATTAGCACTGCAATGTAGTTCCATTAATAGCTAATTCTTGTGGGTGTCCAATTTTCTCCCTTCCAATTTTCTCCTCCTTGTGGGTATCCAATTTACTTATCTGATTTTCTTCTGCAAACTACTTCCCACTCTTTCCCTTTTTAGTCTTTAATCTTTGCAGCCAGGCGCGTATCTTTAACTAAACCAATAACGAGAATCAATCCGATGCAATCGACTCCCCGATTACCCCAATTTTTCTTTTTACTGTTGATAGGCTTATCCAGCACTGTGACCTACGGCGCCGATAACGGCTGGGTCACGCTAATAGATGGCACACAAGGCATGGAGAATTTCAATATCCTCGGTGATGCCAACTGGTCAGCACAGACAAATGCCATTCAGGCGACCGAAGGTAGCGCGGCTTCTTTTCTCGTCAGCAAAAAGAGCTATAGCGATTTCTCCCTGCGAATAGCATTCTGGGCCAGTAAGGACGCTAATAGCGGCATCTTCATGCGCTGCCAGGATCCATCGTCAGTAAATGATCGAAATTGTTACGAAGCGAATATCTTTGATCAACGCCCCGATCCTTCCTTCGGCACCGGAGGCATTGTGCACATCGGGGCAGTTGCTGAGCCCAGGCCTACCGCGGGCGAGAAATGGAATATTTATGTACTCACTGTGCAGGGCGATCATCTGCTTGTGGAATTAAACGGCAAGACAACAGTCGACGTGCGAGACAGTCAGTTTAGCCGTGGCCCCTTCGCGCTACAGTGGGGACGAGGCGCCCTGCGTTTTCGCAAAGTTGAGATAAAAGAGTTGTAAAACAAAGAGTTCCCCGGGGAAGTGGCTGGAGGCCCGGCATGAGTGTTCACCGAGGGGGCGAAAGCCGCGCCTCTGCTGGCGATATCTCGCCCGTTTAATCTCGCTCAAGAGTTCAGATGTAAAGTGATGTGAGAGAAGGCAGGTCAAAAAGATTTGCATTTATCCCGCCTTTTTCGTTAAATAGCTCTCTGTAGAAAGCCATCCCTCTAATTTGAGATCGACGCCGATTCGTCAGTGAGCTCGCTGTACGACCAGCCTGCAAAGTAAGTACATCATCCCCTGTTTTGAGCCCTTATTTGAGTACAAGCCATGAAACAACCCCAATACTCCAAATTTTCACCCCTCACTGTGACTGTCAAACAGAACATCCGTCAACTTCGGCGCGGGGCCGGATATTCCATGAACGAAGGCGCCCGATTGATGGGTATTTCGCGCAAACAACTTGAGGATATCGAAACCATCCGCAATTATGGCAGCCACATCGATTTGGAAATTCTTGCCAAGATGACGGTGATCTATAAGGTGTCACTGGACGAGTTAATCGGTGACTTGCCGCAAGACAATTACTCTGACCTATTCGAGAGGCCTCGTAAGCGGCGCGGTCCTGCTGCCGGATAGCTGGCCAAGAACGCACCAATCTCTGGTCGACTATTTTCTTTTAAACTGCGGCCCCAAGTGTGACTGCCCGTCATGCTGCTTATCAGGGTCGCAGTGGCGACTATCTGCTTTTTCGAACACGATTCAGGCCAGCTTCTCCTTTCAGGATTGCCCAGTGATTAACTTGTTAAACCCTGCGATTTAATAAACCCCTGGCGTCCCTCCCGCTCCCGCCAAATTACTTCTTGTCAGTTTGTAACAGAAGCGATAAATCGCGGGGGTTTTTAAGTACAATCCCCTCCCATATTCCTGCCGAGGCCTGAAACCTCGTAACTCACTTAACAGGCTGTTGTTTATGGTTGCCTTTACCCTTGCCCCCTGCTTTTCTCTGATCCGACTTGCCCGATCGGCTCTGCGCTCAAAAATGGCTTCGGCGCCGAGCCTTGTCGCTCTGCTTATACTCGGCTTTCTCCCTCCGTCGCTGCTGGCACAAACTAACGAGGGCGACAACTCCACCGTTATTTACCCGGCAGAATATTTTATCGAGTACGCGCCGATTACCGCGAACGACATGCTGGATCGTATTCCGGGCCAGGGGGCATCGGGCAACTCCAGTAACAGAGGTGGAAGTGGTGGCGTTCCCGGTGGCAACCCCTCATCCGGTGGCCGTGGTCTGGGCAGCGGGAGCAGCGGCGGCAACGAAATTTTGATCAATGGCAAGCGCACGGCGGGCAAGAACAATCGGACCAGTGGCCTGTTAGAACGCATCAGTGCCGAACAGGTGAAAGAGATTCAAATAATACGTGGCACCTCCGGAGATCTGGACGTGCGCGGTAGCGGTCAGGTGGTAAATGTCATCCTGTTTGAAGAGCTGAGCTCCAACAGTATCTCCTACCAGCTCAGTGTTCAGCGTGCGCAAGACGGCGAAATCAATCCCGGGGGGTCGGCTTCACTGAGTGGTCAGAACGGCAATCTCAGCTATTTGTTCAACGCCGGTAGCAGTCCCCGTTACAATCATTCCATAAGCCTCGAAAGCAGCATACTCGGCGATTTCTTGGCCAACGACAGAGTGCGGGAAGAACGCACCCGCGATCAAACCAATAATGAGTTCAGCATGAACCTGGGCTACGATATCTCCGGCAGCAGCAGTCTAAGATTCAATGCGCTGTTTGCGCAGAATGACGACCCCAGCTCTGTCGATCGTTACACCACTAACTTGCGCGTACAGCCCAACACCCTAAGCACCGAACGCGAGGACATCCCCGGCGAAAGAGACAATTGGGAAATAGGCGGCGACTATGAATTCACCCGCGCAAACGGCAACCGGTTTAAATTATTGGCCATCGCCAATCAAAATAACCAGGCGGCGATACGCGAACGCTTCACTCTATTGAGTGACGGCAGCGAAGAGAAAATCCTGTTTCTGAATACAGACAGCGTAACGGAAGAGAAAATTCTGCGTGGGTCTTACACTCTGGATATTTTCCAGGGCCAGAATATCGAATTTGGTTTGGAGCGCGCACAGACCACGCTGGATTCCTCACTCGCCCTGGGTCTGGCGATAGATGGCGGTATTACCTCCGCCGCCGTAGGGGGACTGGTGCCACAGCGTGTGGCCAACGCCAACTCCAGGGTAGAAGAAATACGCTATGAACCTTTCCTTATTCATAACTGGATTATCAATCCCAAGATGTCATTGGAGACAACCGTGTTGTATGAAACATCGGAAATCTCCCAATCCGGTGATGTCTCCAATAAGAGGGATTTTAATTTTGTAAAACCAAAAATTGATTTCCGCTACGACCTCACCCCCACATTACAACTGCGCGGTGGCATAGAGAAAATAGTAAATCAATTGAGCTTTTCTGATTTTGTCGCCGCCAATGACGAACAGGACAACGATGCCTCGACTCAGGCAGGCAATGCACAGTTAAGACAGCAATGGCAGTGGCGTTATAATTTCAACACCGAGTATCGACTGCCCGATGATGTCGGTGTAGTCAGCGCCGAGCTTTACTACGCCAGGCATGAAGACATAATCGACCGCATTGATGTATCCATCTCCGAGAACAACTTGCAGTCCGCCAACGGGAATATTGGCGATGGCACCGAGTACGGCATGAACCTCAATGCCAGCATTCGCATGGGTATGATCAACTTACCCAACTTACTGGTGAATGCCTCTTTTAATTTACAAGACTCCGAAGTGACCGACCCCTTCCTCAATATAGACAGACGCTTTCAACTCTATCAGCGTGGTCGCGTGACCCTGAGCTTCCGTCATGACTTACCCCAGTGGCACGCCAACTGGGGTATGCAATATTTCGATCGCATCGATGGTGGCATGTTCCGCTATGACATAGACGATATTGAATTTGAGGTCGGCAAACCCCGGATAAATTTGTTTGCCGAGCATGTAGACACGCGCGGGCTAACTTATCGCGTGGATATTGGCGCGATTACCGATAACTCTCAATGCCGACGGCGTACGCGTTTTGTAGGCAGAATTTCCGCGAATGTGCTTGAAGAAATTGAGTCCAGATGTACTTATGGTGGAAGAGAGTTGAGCTTCAGGGTGAATGGGACTTTTTAAAGGAATCCAATAAACAGGTCTGTCTTTTTTTGCTTTTCCCGAATAGAGACCTGAGCGCGATTGTTTTCAAGTCCCCCGACCTTGTGTAAACTGCCTACTCTAATTCTTGCTTGAGCCTGTCGGCTCCACGAGGGGATATGCTTACCATTGCGACTGACATTGCCGCTCTTGCAGTAGTGCTATTGGTGCTTACCACGATGGTCTGGTTTAAGCGCGTCGACCGTGTCGCCATTCCCGATAACCGGTTTGTTTTTCTTCTACTGTGGTGGCTTGCGGTCCTGCTTGGCGCGGCCAGTTTTTTCAGTTCACAGGCAAACTGGTTAAGCGGCATCTACGGCGCACTCGCCATTCTCGGCGGGGGCACGCTGCTAGCCTTGTACGCGCTTCGCAAGCAAGGCGTTGGGGAGGAGGCTATCTCGGTTGGCGAAGCAATTCCTCACTTCTCAGCCGTGGACGAGGAAGGCGTAATATTCGATTCCCTGGCTATGGCGGGCTCACCCGTTCTGCTCAAGTTTTTTCGTGGCCACTGGTGACCTTACTGTATCGCCGAGTTACGGCGATGGGCAGAAGATTTAAGCGCCGATCTTAATGCGCGCGGCATTCAGATTGTGGCGGTTTGCACAGATACACCTGAGCAGATAGCGAACGGTCGCAAAAAACACGGACTGATGGGGACTTTCCTGGCCGACCCCAAGCTCGAGGTGACGGATCTTTTTGGGCTGCGTAATCTCAATACAGCGCTGCGTCCGCCGGGGCTCCCGGGACTACCCATTCCCACCACATTGCTTATTGATAGCGAAGGCATAGTTCGCTGGAAGGACCAATCGGCCGACTATATGCAGCGCAGTAATCCCGACTACGTGCGTGCTGCACTCAATGAATATTTTTGAAGAAGCTGTTTTGCTAAAGGATTCGAATAAAGGGGTTTGAATAAAAATATGCGGATAAAAACCGCCTGTGTTATTTTTGCACGCAATACAGCAATTAACTCAACCTGACCCCTTCCACTGTATAATGGTGAGATCAGGCAAGCGCTGATGCCTAATTTAGATGTTGTCTAAGGTCTCGCCCGCACGTACTTCTCGAAGCGCTGGCGGCCGACTTGCCCGGCGTAGATGTTGCCCTCGATATCTGATGCCAGAAACTCGATACCGCTACCATTTGGCACTTCGTAATCGGGAATGAATTCTGTTACCCAACCCGTCTTCGCATCGCCGATGCGAATGCCTCGCTCCCAGCCACGATTCCACTGCGCGCCCGACATACCGTCGGCCACCAGAATCTTGTCGTTCGGGTCTATCCAGATACCACTGGGGCGACCGAACTGAGTCCATATATCCAGCAACTCCCCCGCCTGACTGAATATCTGTAAACGATTATTGCCCCGGTCCGCCACGAAGATCCGGCCCTGAGAGTCCATCTTGATATCGTGGGGATCGTTAAAGCGGCTGGCCTCTCGACTCAGTGAATCGATGCCGCCACCGAGTTGCAGCAACAAATTGCCCTCGCTGGAGAATTTCATCACCCGGTTATTGCCGCCCCGATGGCCGTCAGTAATCCAGATTTCGCCGTTCGGTGCCGCCAGCACCGCCGCCGGCCCGTTAAAATGCTTGTCGTCGTCCCCAGGGATGCCCGCCTCACCTAGCCGCATCAATACCTCGCCGTCCTGATTCAGCTTCACTACCTGATGACCCATCCCCAGAGCAGCACCCGGTTCACCACGCGCATCTCCCGCCGGCGCGCCCTCGGTCACCCAGAAATTGCCCTCGTCATCTATGTCAAAGCCATGGGGCCAGGCGAAGAGACCGGCGCCGATACTCTTCACAGCGCGGCCTTCCTTATCCAGTTTATGAATCGGGTTCAGTGATGAGCCAGCACATTGATTAGTGCCGCAGCGTTCCAGAATCCAGATATGCTCGCCGTCAGGGTCGGGTTGCACACCAGTGACGATGCCCATGGCGCGGCCACCGTCCAGTTCTCCCCAGTTGTAGATGACCTGATAGGGATTGTCCCCTGCCTGAGCAGTCGCCTGCCCGGCAAGCATAGCCGCAAGTGCGGCACAGGCCATGATCCAGGCGGCGGATACTCGGTGGGCGCCAGCATTCAGATTCTTCATCGTATTCTCCTCGGCAACAGAAACATCCGGGACAGAGACACGGACAGGGGACACTAATAAGTTAATAACTTAAGAATTATGTGAGCCCAAATGGCGGAGGGAGTTATTTTATTAACTTATTAGTGTCCCCTACTATTTCTATCCCTACTATTTTATTAACTTATTAGTGTCCCCTACTATTTTATCTACTCGGCCCCACTGCTTCCAGCACTCAAGCTCTCTGCGGTTGGTACCGACTGTAGATCACCAGGACGATGCCGCCCAGTATCAAACAGGTCGAAAGCAGCAATCGAGCCGTGATGGGCTCTGACACTATCACCACACCGCCCATGGCCGCAATGATCGGCACGGACAGTTGCACTACCGCCGCCTGAGTTGAAGACAAGCCTCGCAAGGCACTGTACCAGATTGTGTATCCCACACCCGAGGCCAGACCTCCTGACAGCGAGGCCAGTACTGCGCCTTGCATCGATAATTCTGCTTGTTGAAATGTGAGCAGCAACAGGATGAGGAGGAATGGAATTGTTCGAACGAAGTTGAAGGTCGTATCCATGAGCGGGCTTGCTGAGCCTCGGCCCTTAAGCGTGTAGATGCCCCAGGCAATTCCAGCGCTGGTCATTAACAGGAATCCCGTAAGCGACGGGGCCGACACGCCGGGCATGACTAGATAAACAAAGCCGGCGAACGCGACCACAACCCCGGCCCATTCCAACCGCTGCAAACGAGTGCCGGTGATTAAAGACCACAGGATCATAGTGATCTGTACCGAGCCAAATAAAATTAACGCGCCAGTGCCCGTGTCGAGCGAGATATAGGCGAATGAAAAAGTCACGGCATACAGAAAAAGCATTGCACCGGCCTGCCAACTGCCTCTGCTTTGGATTGATTCCGATTTGCTTGGGGTTGCGGCAATAAGTGGCGCCGCAAATGCTGCGATGATAAACAGAACGATGATACCCGCGATCAGGCGAATTACAGTAAAGCTGGCCGCATCGATGGTGCCGCCACCCAGCGCCAGCCTGCACAGCACTGAATTGGCAGCAAACGCAATCAGCGCCAGAGTAGTCAGGATTACTGTTTTCATCGAGTGCTGACCAATTTTTAAATTGGATCTAGCAGCCAGAATGGCCGCAAGATCCCAGGATTAAACTGTCACCGCTAAACCGGGCACTTCCACCTCCGCCTAGATCAGACCAACACAATATCGGCTCGCATGCTGTAAAAAATAAAGAGAACTTCTTCCTGTTCTCGCTGACCGATACCATTTTTCTGCAAGGCGGCTAAAGCATCACTCAGCACTGCCATAAACTCCGCCGCCGAAATATTCATACCCTTGTGGGTGGCCAGCATATCTTTACCTTTATAAACATCGGGTCCACCGGTACCTGCAATAAAGAAGGTAGCGGCACCGTTCTTAAGAGTGCTGGCATCTTTTCCTGCAAATCGTGTAGAGATAGCCGGATTCGCTAAATGGATATCAACTAAATCACCAGCAATTTTAGTGATACCTTCCGTTCCACCTAGTCTTTCATAAAGAGATTCGCTCATTGTGTATCCTTATAGGCTATATGCAAAGTTAATTATTCTGGACCAAGTGTACCTCTAACAAGTGATATGCTCCATATTATGTGAAGAATTCATAACCACGCTTATAAGGTATTCTTTTGGCGGCAATTTCAACCGGTTAAGAGCAGAGGAAAACCAACAGGATCAGAGCCTGGCTCCCGAGACATTGCTCCAGCGCCTTATTCCGACCTCAATACAGGCAGGCCTTCCTCGTTCCAGCGCAGTAAACCGCCATTAATACTGGCTACTTTCTGCCGGCCGGCTTCGCGCAATACATTGAAAGCCAATACTGATCTTTTGCCGGAGCGGCAGATGGTCATGATGGGTTTATTTTCCGGTATTTCACTCATGCGTTCACGCAGTTCATTCATCGGAATCATCTGCGCGCCTTCAATCCTGGTGCTCTCTTCGGCGGTTTCCGCCCGGGTGCGCACGTCCAGAATATGGACGTCACTCCTATGACTCGCCACCCATTCTGGAGAGATTTCCAGTACGCCGCCGTAGGTTGTCACTACAGGCGCCCAATCGGGTCGCTTGGGAAGCTGATCATCTTCCGGGCGCCCGGCTTTGAGGTTAGCCGGCACCGCAATTTCCAGTTGTTTAGGATGGGGCAGTTGCATGTTTTCCATATAGCCGACAAAGTCAGTTTCATTCGCTTGCCCGCCAATGCGAGGATTCAATTTTTTCTCCTCGCCGATACTGCTGGCAGTACGTCCTGCATAATCGTGTGCGGGATAGACGACGCATTCATCCGGCAGCACAAACAGTTTATCCTTAATGGAATGAAATAGTTTCTGTGCCGAGCCCTGCTGAAAATCCGTACGGCCACAGCCGCGAACCAGGAGACTGTCGCCGGTAAATACCATCGATTCATCATCCAGCAAGAAGCTGATACAGCCGTCCGTATGACCCGGCGTCTCTATAACCGTTAAGGCATGTGCGCCAAATTCCAGCTTGCTACCCTGACTCAGACGTTGACCCAGCGGTTCGATGCCCGAATGCTCTGATGCTCCGATTTGGCAACCGGTTGCATGTTTTAATAACCAGGCGCCGGTAACGTGGTCGGCATGGCAATGGGTTTCCAGACAGGCAATAAGCTCCAGTTCCAGTTCACGGATCAGAGACAGGTCGCGCTCATGCTGCTCGTACACCGTATCGATGAAAACGGCCTGACGGGATTCAACATCCGCCAGCAGATAGGAAAATGTCGCGGATGCTTGGTCAAACAGCTGTTTGAAGATAAGCGTGTTAGTCATATTGGCTTGTCCATTGTCGAGCACTTGGGCTGCCCATATTCTAGATGACAAGCCCGCACTATTCTACCGTGAGGCTGGATTTACGCTCAAATTCGAGCTCACAGCAATGCAGAACGCGCCGCGTCAGCGCAAAATCTGGCGCCGCGTCAAAAACACCCGCCGCAAAGCTAATTCCCTTGCCAAGTGCCCAGAGCAGGCGTAGCTTTTATCGTTGCCGTAATGACTTTTCACCGCTAACCAAAGTACTCTCCGCCGTGACCGATGGGGCTTAAGAATGGAGATCCCGAATATCAATGGGTAGATTTTAAATTTTCCAAGCCCAAGTAGAAGTGAGATGATGTGCGAACACCTGCTGATGACTGAAAGCCAATATAAAGACAAAGTAATTTTTAGAGAAAGCTATTATGAATATTCTTTTAAAAAAATTGCTATGGCGTAGATTCTTCGGCATTACCCTCGTGTATACCGTGACATGTCTGCTGCTGAGCACAAATCTTTGTGCGGCCGAGAAGCAGTGGGTAACACCACGAACCGAACACGGCTATCCTTACCTGCAAGGCCTCTGGGGCAATCGAACCCAGACGCCATTTCAACGCCCTGCGGCGCTGGGAAACCAGAGCACCTATACGGAAGAGGAAGCGCTGGCCATGGAAGCCGCGCAACAGGAAATTGACCGACTCAAGTTTCTTGACATCGATCCCGAGCGGGACGCGCCCCCAGCTGGTAATTTTATCGGCAACCAGGCGGATGACAATTTTGCCGATGTGCGGACCAATGTGACCCGGGTAAACGGCGAATACCGGACCTCCCTGATAGTCGATCCGCCCGATGGTAGATTTCCCTTCGTTGAAGGAGGAATGAACAAGGATATTTATGGCCACTGGCGAGCCCAGGGATTTGGCCCCTCCGATGGTCCGGAAATAAGAAGCATAGGTGAGCGCTGTATAACAGCGAATGGAACTATGCCGCCCATGGCGGTGATCACCTACAACTCTAACGTACAAATAATTCAGACCGAAGACTATGTGATGATTATGGGAGAGATGGTTAACGATGCGCGAATAATTCGTTTGAACAGCGAGCATCAACCCGCGCACATCAAGAAATGGCTGGGCGATTCCCATGGCTATTATGAGGGGGATACTCTGGTTGTTCACACGCAAAATTATCGCGCGGAACAGTCTAATATGAGACTACGCTCTTCCGAAGCCTTGCAAGTCACCGAAAGATTTACTCCCATTTCAGATAAGGAAATCTACTACCGCTATACGGTAGATGATCCGGTGATTTATAGCCGACCTTTCACGGTAGAGTTGCCTCTACTGAGAAGAGCTGCCGACGAAAAACTGTATGAGTTCGCCTGTCATGAAGGTAATTATTCCATTCCTGGCATACTTGCCGGCGCCAGAAGGCAAGAGCAAGAGCTAGAAAATAAAAAATAAAAA
>JABMOK010000137.1 GCA_013204155.1 Pseudohongiella sp.
CCCTTGCCGCCCGAAATTATCGCGCCCGCATGGCCCATGCGCTTACCCGCTGGTGCTGTGACTCCGGCAATATAGGCAACGACCGGCTTGCTGACATTGGCCTTAATAAAGGCCGCCGCTTCTTCTTCGGCTGTGCCCCCGATTTCGCCAATCATTACAATGGCCTCGGTCTGATCATCCGCTTCAAACAGCGCCAGGATATCGATAAAGTTTGAGCCAGGAATCGGATCGCCACCGATACCAACACAGGAAGATTGGCCGAAACCGTAGTCAGTAGTCTGTTTTACCGCCTCATAAGTCAGCGTGCCCGATCTGGAAACAATGCCTACCTTTCCGGGCAGATGGATATGACCGGGCATGATGCCGATCTTGCACTGGCCTGGGGTTATGACGCCGGGGCAATTCGGGCCGATTAAACGCACGCCTAATTGATCGCATTTTTCTTTGGCTATCAGCATATCCAATGTGGGTATGCCCTCGGTAATACAAACAATTAACTGGATGCCCGAAGCGGCAGCCTCAAGAATTGAATCCTTACAAAAGGGAGCAGGAACGTAGATTACCGAGGCGTCGGCACCGGTTGCATCAAAGGCTTCCCGCACGGTATTAAAAACCGGCAAGTTCAAATGAACTTGCCCGCCCTTGCCCGGCGTTACGCCGCCGACCATCCTGGTGCCGTACTCGATTGCCTGTTCAGAATGGAAGGTGCCCTGGGCTCCGGTAAAGCCCTGACAGATAAGTTTGGTATTTTTATCCACCAAAATACTCATTGTGTACCTCCCGCTGCAGCGACAACTTTTTCAGCGGCGTCGGAAAGACTACTCGCAGCAATAATATTAAAGTTGCTGTTCTGCAACACCTCTCGGCCCAGTTCCGCATTATTGCCTTCGAGTCTGACTACCACGGGAACGGTAACGCCGACTTCATCAACAGCACCGATTATGCCCTCCGCGATCAGATCGCAGCGCACGATTCCACCAAAAATATTTACCAACACAGCCTTTACATTTTCATCGGAAAGAATAATTTTGAAAGCTTCTGTGACGCGCTCCTTGGTGGCACCGCCGCCAACGTCGAGGAAATTTGCCGGACTTCCGCCGTATAGTTGCACGATGTCCATGGTGCCCATGGCCAGACCCGCGCCATTCACCATACAACCGATATTGCCATCCAGGGCCACATAGTTTAGATCCCATTCGGCCGCATGGGCCTCGCGCTCATCATCCTGACTCGGGTCATGCATCTCCCGCAGTCCTGGTTGACGGTACAGGGCATTGCCATCGATATTAATCTTGCCATCGAGGCAATGCAGATTGCCTTCTTCGGTGATTACCAGAGGATTTATCTCCAGCAATGCTAAATCCAGATCCTGAAATAATTTGGCCAGGCCAAGAAACAGATTGGTGAACTGTTTTATCTGTACACCTTCCAGGCCCAGGCGAAAAGCCAGATCCCGGCCTTGATACGGTTGAGCTCCTGTTAATGGGTCGATTGTCACTTTCAAAATCTTCTCAGGTGTTTCTGCGGCGACTTTCTCTATTTCCACGCCCCCTTCGACCGAGGCCATGAATACCACGCGTCGGGTAGAGCGATCTACCACGGCGCCGAGGTACAATTCCTGCGCGATATCGGTGCAAGTCTCAACCAGTATCTTGCTTACCGGCTGGCCCTTGGCATCGGTCTGATAAGTGACCATATTTTTGCCCAGCCACTGTTCGGCGAAAGCTCTGATCTCGTCACCACTACTAACCAGTTTGACACCCCCGGCCTTGCCTCTGCCGCCGGCGTGAACCTGGGCCTTAACGACCCATTTGCTGCCCCCTATTTTCTCCGCAGCAGCCACTGCTTCGTCAGCAGTGTCGACAGCGAACCCTTTAGAGACAGGCAATCCATAGTCGGCAAATAGTTGTTTCGCCTGATACTCGTGTAAGTTCATTGATGCTCCATCATTGATTTAATATTTTTTTTAATTCTTCGCTTAACTAAGCCCGCTAGGTCCGGCGTTTACGATTTCCAATATGTATGGCGTGACCATTGGCAGCCAGAGCAGCCTCGTGTACCGCTTCGGATAAGGCGGGGTGGGCAAACATTGTCAGACCGATGTCTTCGGCGCTGGCGCTGAACTCCATGGCAATGACGACCTGCTGTAACAGATCGGCAGCACTGGCACCGATGATATGACACCCCAGTATGCGATCAGTCTTGGCATCGGCGAGCAGTTTCACCAGGCCGTCGGTGTCGTTTGCCGCCAGCGCGCGTCCACTGGCCGCGAAGGGGAAAGTACCAACATTGAACGCGACACCTTCGGCTTTAAGTTGTTCTTCATTTTTGCCGACCCAGGCGATCTCTGGATGGGTATAGATGACAGAAGGGACCAGAGCGTAATTCACCTGGGTTTTTTTCCCGGCGAGACGTTCGGCAACCATCACTCCTTCTTCCATCCCTTTATGGGCCAACATGGGGCCGCGCACAACGTCACCAACGGCGTATACGCCAGCAATGTTGGTGGCGCATTGCTCGTTTACCTTGATAAAACCGCGCTCATCCAGCTCGACGCCTACCGAGGCGTCCAATACACTCTCGGTAAACGGACGCCGCCCAACGGCAACGATTAATTTGTCGAAGGTTTGCTTCTGTTCACCCTCCTGATCGGTATATTTAACAGTTACCGATTTTCCCCCGGCTTTACTTAGTGTACTGCCAGTAACCCGGGCTCCCATTTTTAGTTCGAGACCCTGCTTGTTAAAGATTTTCATCGCCTCTTTAGCCAGCTGTCGGTCGACGGCTGGCAAGAAATCATCCAGCGCTTCCAACACCGTAACTTTCGCGCCCAGACGCGCCCAGACGCTACCCAGTTCCAGGCCAATTACACCGGCACCGATTACGCCCAGGCGTTTCGGCACTGCCTGAAAATCCAGTGCGCCAGTAGAATCTACAATAGTTTCCTGGTCGATTGGTGTTGGTGGAATATCAATCGGCACCGATCCTGCCGCAATTATAATATGCTTGGCTAGCAGTTCTTCCTGCACTCCGTCCTGGCCGCTAACAACAACTCTGTCGCTGGCAACCACCTTGGCGCTACCCGCGATGCCATCTACTTTATTAGCCGCGAAAAGCCCTTTTATTCCTTGCGTTAGCTGATCGACCACTTTGTCTTTGCGACCCACCATGGCCGGTACATCCATCGCTACCTTACCGAGTGAAATTCCATGGGCGGAAAAATGGCTCTGCGCCTCAACAAATTTATGCGAAGAATCCAGCAAGGCCTTGGAAGGAATGCAACCCACGTTAAGGCAAGTACCACCATAGACAGTTTTGTTTTCCTTGTTTAACCATTTCTCTACGCAGGCAGTTTTAAATCCCAGTTGCGCACAACGGATGGCCGCCACATAACCGGCTGGGCCAGATCCGATTACCACTACGTCATATTGTTTAGTCATATATCTGTCTCAGAATGCTCTCTCGTTAGAGCTGCTAGAGGAAATTTGTTGTAATTCAGGCTTACAACTCGAGTAAAAGCCTGGTTGGATCTTCCAGTGATTCTTTAACGGTTACCAAAAACTGTACCGCTTCTTTTCCATCAATCATTCTATGGTCGTAGGAAAGAGCCAAATACATCATTGGCAATATCTTTACCTCACCGGATACTGCCATTGGCCGATCCTGGATTTTATGCATGCCAAGGATTGCTGTCTGCGGTGGATTAAGTATCGGGGTGGACAGTAAAGAGCCAAACACCCCACCGTTGGATATAGTAAAGGTGCCTCCAGAAATATCTTCGATCGCAAGTTTTCCATCTCTTGCTTTTTCTCCAAAATCACGAATCTCTTTCTCTATTGTCGCCAGGCCCATATTGTCCGCATTGCGTAATACCGGCACCACCAATCCTCTCGGGGACGAAACAGCGACACCAATATCCTGATAACCATGGTAGACAATATCATTATCATCAATCGATGCATTCACCGCCGGAAACCGTTTCAGGGCTTCGGTACAAGCCCTCACAAAGAAGGACATAAAACCCAGTCTTATCCCGTCGTGAGATTTTTCAAATTCACCTTTGTAACGCGTTCGAATATCCATAATCGCTTGCATATTAACTTCATTGAAAGTAGTTAACATGGCTGTCGTTTGACTCGCCTGCAACAGACGCTCGGCAACCTTGCTGCGCAGCCTGCTCATGGGAACGCGCTCTTCCAACCTGCCGCCTGAAGATGCACCGACAGGGACGTTGTTGCCTTGGGAGGCAGATTCTTTCTGCTCCTGCTGTCCCTGATTGGCGATAGTGCTCAAGACATCTTCTTTGGTAACTCGTCCGTCTTTTCCACTTCCAGTTATTATCGCCGCCTCAAGGGCATTTTCTTCTATCAATTTTTTTGCCGCGGGGCTAACAATCTGCATTGGGTCTGATGCGCCACTTTGCCCGGATTCCAGCGTACTATCTTTTGCGGGCTTTGCTTTTGCGGGATTTGCTTTTGCGGGATTTGCTGCATCGTCGGCGGCTTTCGCCTCGACCGGCATCACACTTCCTATGGCCTGGTTGCTGACAATCGTGTCCCCGGCCTGCATAAGAATTTCTTTCAAAACCCCGTCGGTGGGCGAAACTACTTCGATCACCACCTTATCTGTTTCGATATCAACGAGTAGCTCGTCCCGAGCGACCGGGTCACCAACGTTTTTGTACCATGTCGCAATAGTTCCGTCGGGAACCGACTCTGGCAAGGTAGGCGCCTTAATTTCAATTGTCATATATCTTCCTTTATATCACCTGATACTTTACAAATTTCGCTTTTTAGTTTTGTCAGTTACAGTGATTATTCGCTTAAAGCTTCATCGATAAATTTTTTCTGCTGACTTAAATGCAAGGCGGGGTAGCCAGCGGCGGCAGCCGCCGAAGGTTCACGTCCTGCGTACTGCATATATATTTCTGGAAAATGTTCCTGAATTACCCGTCGTAAATGATGCTGACTCGAATACCATGCTCCCTGATTCATTGGTTCTTCCTGACACCAGGCAATCGTCTTTAGGTTTTTGTATTGAATCAGGCAGTTCGCAAAATCATTCTCGGGAAATGGGTAAAGCTGTTCAAGCCGGATTATGGCGACGTCATCGATGTTTCTTGCGCGTCTTTCCTGACGAAGGTCATAATAAACTTTACCGCTACATATAACCAAACGCCTGATATTTTCAACTTTTAAATCATCGGTTTCATCGAGTACAACCTGAAAACTTCCCTCTGCCAATTCTTGCAATGATGACACGGTGTCTTTATGTCGTAGCAAGCTTTTTGGAGACATTACGATTAACGGCTTTCGCAACGGACAGAGCACTTGTTTTCTCAACATATGGAAAACCTGCGCAGAAGTTGTAGGCAGGCATACCTGTATATTATGTTCGGCACAAAGCTGTAAAAATCGCTCAAGGCGTGCAGAAGAATGCTCAGGGCCTTGTCCCTCATAACCGTGAGGCAGCAACAGCGTCAGTCCGCACAGCCTCTGCCATTTGTGTTCCCCGCTGGTAATAAACTGATCTATCACTACTTGCGCTGAGTTTGCAAAATCGCCGAACTGAGCTTCCCAGATCACCAGGGCGTTCGGGGTAGTGGTCGAATAACCATATTCGAACGCAAGCACTGCCGCCTCAGATAACAAGGAATCGTAGATGCTGAAGTTGCTCTGGTCTGGCTTCAGACTCTGCAGGGGAATATGAGTCTCGCCGGTTTTTTGATCAAACAATACTGCATGCCTGTGAGAAAAGGTACCACGTCCCACATCTTGCCCGGTAATCCTCACTTTGTTGCCGCTAGTCAGAATGCTTGCATAGGCCAGAGTCTCAGCAAACCCCCAATCAATTGGAATCTCACCGCTCGCCATTTTTGCCCGGTCATCGATAACTCTCTTGACCTGACGCTGCAGTGTAAAGTCTTTCGGTATCTCGACAAGTTTTCTTCCAAGCGCCTGAAGACTGGTGAGCGGTATAGAGGTATTGTAATGCGCGCTCCAGTCGTGCCCAATATACGGACTCCAGTCGACGAAAAGCTCTATAGATGCTTCCTTTACCAGACTCTTCGCCACATGCTCGCCGGTATCCAGTGCGGTTCTGTAATTGCTGTTGATGGCATCGGCATCGGAAACAGATATCACATTTTCAGCATGAAGTTTTTCCGCATACAATACGCGGGTAGATTTGTGCTGCTTGATAGCGGAATACATTAAAGGCTGCGTCGCCGACGGTTCATCAGTTTCATTGTGGCCTCTGCGTCGATAGCAGATAAGGTCGATGACTACATCTTTATGAAACTTGTAGCGGAAATCCAGCGCCAGTTGTGTAATAAACAATACCGCTTCCGGGTCATCCGCATTGACATGAAAAATAGGCGCCTGAATCATTCTGGCTACATCGGTGCAATATTCAGTAGATCGCGCATCATCTTGACGACTGGTAGTAAAGCCGACTTGATTGTTGATAATGACATGCACGGTTCCGCCGGTTTTGTAGGCGCGGGTTTGTGACATCTGAAATGTCTCCATTACCACACCCTGGCCAGCAAAAGCGGCATCGCCATGAATTATAATAGGTAGTACTAACAGCCCTTCTTTGTCTTTTCGTCTCGACTGTCTGGCTCTTACAGAACCTTCAACGACCGGTGCAACAATTTCCAGATGTGAAGGATTGAATGCCAATGCCATATGCACTATGCCACCGGCCGTCATGATATTGGAAGAAAACCCCTGGTGATATTTCACATCTCCAGAGCTTTGGTAGACAGCCTTACCTTCAAATTCATCGAACAGATCGGCCGGGTTTTTGCCTAGCAGATTAACCAATACATTCAGCCGCCCGCGATGAGCCATGCCCAGGACTATTTCTTTAACGCCGTATTTGCCCGATCTTTGTACCAGTTCATCCAGTAGGGGTATCAAGCTCTCGCCGCCTTCAAGGCCAAAGCGCTTGGTGCCCGGGTACTTTGAATCCAGATGTTTTTCCAATCCCTCGGCGGCAGATAGCCTTTCCAGCAGGTGTTTCTTTACGTCGTTTTCAAATACCGGAATTCCGTCATTACTCTCTATCCTTTGCTGAATCCATTGCTTCTCTTCGAGATTTACAATGTGCATGAATTCATAACCGATAAAGCTACAGTAGATGCGCTCCAGTGTGTCGACTATCTCTCTCAGTGGCGCCTGTCTTTTGCTTATAAAAAGTGAGCCGGTCTGGAAAATAGTTGAGTAATCAATTGGGGACAGATCGTGGAATTCCAATTCGAGATCGGCAACCCTTTCCCGATACATCATTGAAAGCGGATCCAAATCGGCTTTTTGATGTCCGCGGACGCGGTAAGAGCTAATCAGCATTAGCACCTGAACTTGCTTGCTCTCGTGGGCCGAATTGACTACAGCGTCGTTACTTAAAACCGGCGAGTAACGGCTAATCTTCCCCAGCGCCTTGAAGTCGCTGCGAATTGCGGCGTGTGAAACATCGGCAGTATCGCCGCCATTGGCTGGAGGAAGTGATTGAAAGAAAGTTTGCCACTGCTCGGGAACAGAATCGGCGTCGGACAAGAACCGCTCGTATAAATCTTCTACATAATCGGCATTGGAGCCAGAAAGATGCCCGCTGCTCCTCATTCTTTCCATTAGACTGTTATGCATAACACTACTCGCGATGTCGCGAAATTTCGCAACCAACAAACCTGATTTAATTCTGTTTTCAGCGCAATTACTTAAGGACTAACTAGGTGCCTTGCTGCAGCAACATTGTGCGGATATGACCAATAGCTCTGGTAGGATTTAATCCTTTCGGGCAAACGGCTACACAATTCATAATCCCGCGACAACGAAATACGCTAAAAGGATCTTCGAGACCTGACAGCCGCTCTGTATCTGCGGTATCTCTGCTATCGGCCAGGAATCGATAGGCCTGCAAGAGTCCAGCCGGACCAATAAATTTATCCGGGTTCCACCAGAAGGAGGGACAGTTGGTACTGCAACAAGCGCAGAGAATGCATTCGTAGAGTCCGTCCAGCTTTTCCCGATCCTCAGGAGATTGCAGACGCTCTATGGCCGGAGGAGTCTGGTCATTAATCAGATAGGGCTTAACTTTTTCATACTGTTTATAAAACATCGACATATCGATGATCAGGTCACGAATCACCGGCAACCCCGGTAGCGGACGTAATACCAGCTTACCGCCAGGTTTTACCGCTTCAGACACAGGTGTGATACATGCCAGACCATTCTTGCCATTGATGTTCATGCCATCGGAGCCACAAACACCTTCGCGACAGGAACGACGGTAAACAACGCTTGGGTCTTTCTGCTTCACCAATTCCAAGACATCCAGCACCATCAGGTCTTTACCCGCTGGCAACTCGATTTCAATGTCCCGCATGACAGGCTTGTCATCGGTATCAGGGTTGTAACGATAAATGCTAACTAACACGGCTCACCTTGCTTCTATTCAGCGAATACAATTGCAAAAAATCAATAAGTTCTGATTTGCGGTTCGAATGTATCGACGGTTTTCGGCGAAAAATTAACGTCTCGTTTACTCACACGCTTATCTTTAGGAAAGTACATCGAATGGCATAACCAATTTTCGTCGTCCCGCTCGCGAAAATCATCACGGGCATGAGCGCCGCGACTTTCATTGCGGGCTTCGGCGGCGATAGCCGTAGCCTCTGCAACCTCAAACAAATTTTCCAGTTCAAGAGCCTCGATTCGAGCCGTATTAAAAGTATGGCTTTTGTCCTCAAGATGCACGTTCGCAATTCGCCCACGCAAGGCGGCAAGCTTATTTATGCCTTCTTGCATAAGGTCACCTTTGCGAAATACCCCAAAATGGTTTTGCATGATGCTCTGCAGATCTGCGCGCAACTGGGCAACACTTTCGCCTGAAGTCGAATTATTTAATCGGTCCAGCCTGGATTGTGCCTGTTTGATATCTGCATCCGACACCGCTTTATGCTCGATGCCCTGACGCAACATTTCTTCAATATGCTTGCCTGCAGCCCTGCCAAAAACCACCAGATCTAACAGGCTGTTGCCGCCCAGACGATTGGCTCCGTGTACCGAGACACAGGCCACCTCGCCGACTGCAAACAAGCCGGGAATTATTTCATCCTCGCCCCTGCTGTTCTGCGTCAATGCCTGGCCATTCACATTGGTTGGAATCCCTCCCATCATGTAGTGGCAGGTTGGCACAACAGGGATTGGCTCCTTGACCGGATCCACGTGAGCAAAAGTGCGTGACAGCTCGAGGATGCCTGGAAGTTTCGAATTGAGTACGTCCTCTCCCAGGTGATCCAGCTTCAGCAAAACGTGATCGCCTTTTTCGCCGCAGCCTCGACCCTCGAGTATTTCCAAAGCCATTGAGCGTGCGACCACATCCCGACCGGCCAGATCTTTCGCGTTTGGCGCATAGCGTTCCATGAAGCGTTCGCCATCTTTATTGATCAGGTAACCCCCTTCACCACGGCAACCTTCGGTCACCAGTGTGCCGGCTCCGTAAATACCGGTCGGATGGAATTGCCACATCTCAATATCTTGCACCGGGTAACCCGCGCGCAGCGCCATTCCAACGCCGTCGCCGGTATTAATCAGTGCATTGGTGGTAGATGCATAGATACGCCCTGCTCCACCGGTGGCAAATACAGTTGCTTTGGATTTAATGAAAGCGGTTTCGCCTGACTCGATACAAATTGCAATCACGCCGACGATTACGCCATCGGAATTCCTTACCAGGTCTGTGGCATACCATTCGTTGAAGAATTCAGTATTATTTTTAAGATTACCCTGATACAGAGTGTGCAGTAAGGCGTGACCGGTTCTATCTGCTGCCGCGCAAGTCCTGGAAGCTTGTCCGCCTTTACCAAAATTCTTCGACTGGCCACCAAATGGCCGCTGATAAATGCGCCCGCTTTCGGTTCGCGAAAACGGCAGGCCCATATGTTCTAACTCATACACCGCTTGCGGCCCTTCGCTACACATATACTCAATAGCGTCTTGATCACCGATGTAGTCGGATCCCTTAACAGTGTCATACATATGCCAGCGCCAGTCATCGTTTGGGTCATCGCTGCCGATCGCACAAGTAATGCCACCCTGGGCAGAAACCGTATGGGAGCGGGTTGGGAATACCTTGCTTATGACGGCGGTTTTATACCCCGACTGAGCGAGTTGTAAAGCCGCACGCATCCCTGCTCCGCCTCCGCCTACTATTACTGCATCAAAAGAGAGTGTGCGCATGCCCGTCATCTAGTTACCCCAAAAAATCTGAATGCCCCAAAGCAGGTACACACAAATTAATAGCGCGCATCCTGCCTGAAACAATAAACGAAAAAACGTCGCTCGCTTGCCCAGTTGCAGGGACGTCATATAGTCGGTCGAAATTGTCCACATACCGATCCAGGCATGGGCACATAAGGCGAACAGCGTGATCAAACTGAACATTCGCATCACATTGGATGCAAATAGCGCACTCCACTGCTCATAGTTCATATCCGGGTTAACCACAAAACTACCCAATATGTAGAATGAGTAAGTGGCAAGAATGACCGCGCTAAAACGTTGCACCAGCCAGTCATAAAGCCCGGAGCGACCCAGATTAGTTACATTAGTTACCATATCCACACCCCCGCCACGATCATTGCCAGCGCAGAAAGAGCGATAGTCAAACTGGCCGCTATGTTCCCGCCTTTCATGGTTTCGCCGATGCCAAAATCCATGATCAGGTGCTTAATACCTGCGATGAGGTGATACAACAAGCCCGCTAATACAGCCCAGACCAACAACTTGACAAGACTATGATCGAGCATTTCCAGAACCTGCCCGTACCCGGCGGCAGATTGCAGCGACAGATCCAGCATATAGAGCATCACAGCGACCCCCACAAAGATAAAGGCGCCGGATAGTCGATGTAAAAGCGAGGTAATTGCTGGCAGTGGATACCTGAGGGTAGCCAGATCGAGATTCGTTGGTCTATTATCGTTCACATTTAGCCTATTGCGCTTGCGACATTTGTTTGTTGTGAGCCCTTCTTGAGATTAGCCAAGAATAGGCAAACTGATTGAAATACTTACATTAATTGGCAAATTCAGACGACTCGAATTATAGGTGGATACGTTACGGAACACAATAAGACTCAAGCCTATCGCTTTAATAACGACAACATTTTGTCATTAGCTATTGAGTACGCGCTGGCAAGCAAGCTAAAGAAAGTCGATTACCAAGAACCCGGCACAGCACAAGCGCCGGCAAGCGCGCAATTTAACGCCATGATCCGCTTAGAAACAGGCCGTTGCTTGCGACTTTGAGGGCTTGTCAGGCGACGAAATATTTGACAAATACCTCACTCTCTACCTAGTATTGCCTCCCCTGTCATTGACTGCACAGGCGAAAAGAACAAACTATATACAAGCGGTACATGCTTGTTTCTCTGTACAAATTTCCAGTTTTAGCGCTCGCACACAGGAGTTTCGAATGAGTGAAAAGAAGGCCCAGTTAACCATTGACGGCGTTGCAAACCCGATCGAACTACCCGTTTATGAAGGCAGTACTGGCCCGGATGTTGTCGATGTTAGCAGTCTCGTTGGCGAAGGTATTTTCACCTACGATCCAGGCTTCATGTCCACCGCGGCCTGCGACTCAGAGATTACCTATATCGATGGCGGCAAAGGCATACTGTTACACCGTGGTTACCCAATTGAGCAACTTGCCGAACGTGTAAGCTTTCTCGATACCTGCTATTTACTACTCAGCGGCGAATTACCCAGTGCTTCCGAGAAGGCAGAATTTGAAAACAGCATTCGCTATCACACCATGGTGGATGAGCAGATTCACCAATTTTTTAAAGGCTTTCCCCGAACGGCACATCCCATGGCGATGTTGCTGAGTGTGGTTGGCACGCTATCCGCTTTCTATCACGACACGCTGGATAACGAGAATCCCGAACACAGAAAAACAGCCGCACACCGAATCATTGCCAAGATGCCCACCCTCGCCGCGATGTGCTACAAGCACGGCGTTGGACAGCCGTTTATGTATCCACAAAACGATATGGGTTTTGCCGAAAACTTCCTGCATATGATGTTCGGCACTCCCTGCGATCCGCCCAAGGTAAGCCCTATTTTATCCAAAGCCATGGATACAATTTTCCTGCTGCATGCCGATCATGAACAGAATGCATCTACCTCGACTGTGCGCCTTGCAGGGTCTACCGGCTCAAATCCTTATGCCTGTATTGCCGCCGGTATTGCTGCACTTTGGGGGCCCGCTCATGGTGGTGCAAACGAAGCGGTATTGATGCAGCTAGCCGAAATCGGCGATGAGTCAAAAATCGATGAGTATATACTTCGCGCCAAAGACAAAGACGACCCGTTCAGACTGATGGGATTCGGCCATCGGGTGTATAAGAACTTCGACCCTCGTGCCACTGTAATGCGCGGTATCTGTGATGAAGTGCTGGATGAATTAGGTGCGCATAATGATCCCCTATTCAAAATTGCGAAAAGGCTGGAGAAGATTGCTCTGGAAGATGAATACTTCATTGAACGCAAACTTTACCCGAATGTAGATTTCTATTCGGGCATTATTCTAAAGGCTATTGGCATTCCTACCAGTCTCTTCACGGTAATCTTTGCCACGGGCAGAACGCCAGGCTGGATAGCCCATTGGGATGAAATGCTCAGCAGCCCCTATAAGATAGGGCGACCCCGACAACTCTATAAGGGTCATACAAAACGCGATATCCCTTCCTAGATCCTTCTCGTTGCTATCGTCGATTGCGGCGATAGCCGCCGGCCAGGGCCGCCCTAATCAGTTAGTGACTTAAGCTCCCCAGGCAGATTCTGCCACATCACACGCGCCAAAATGGGCGCTTCATTGTTAAATGATTCAGCGGCAAATGATTCAGCAATTGCTGTGTTTTCAACAGCCGCAACGAAAAGCCCCGCTGATGCGGGGCTTTTCGTTGCGGTGAGACTGCAAGGTGTGCGACAGGTAGCTGTGACACAGGTAATTGGTGGAGCCTATCGGGATCGAACCGATGACCTCAACGCTGCCAGCGTTGCGCTCTCCCAGCTGAGCTAAGGCCCCATATCAGCCATTGAAGGCCTAAAAGGAAGGCGCATTCTAAGCACAGCCAGTGGGCCTGTCAAACTTGACTGTAATATCGACTGGCTTAGCCGAAATCCCTGAATTCCCGCTCCAATGATTTAGCCTGTTTTTTGGAAATGCCACCAAGTACGTCAAGCGCTTTTCTAAGGCGGGCGCGCGTGATATCTATTCCCAGAATATTGATTGACTCGATCACCGAGGTTGAAACTGCCTTGCCACTAATAGCAACGAACAAAGGGAATAGAAAATCTCTAATTTTGAGTTCAAGCTGAGCGGCTAACTCTTGCAGTTGTTTTTCGATACTATCCCGATCCCACTGCTCGATTAGCTCGAGCTTCCAGAGAGTAAACTGCACTATCTTAAGAATCTCATCGGCTTCAATATTTTTATGCGCAAAACTTTCCGCAGAAATATCCAGCTCGCCACTAAAAAAGAAACTCCCCAGCGATGCAACATCACTAAGGCGCTCGACCCTCTGCTTCAACAGTGGAGCAATCATTTTTACCTTGTCCGATTTAAATGCCCAGGCCGCAAAGCGTTGAATAAATTCTTCATCATTCAGGTCTTCCCGAATGTATTTGCCATTTAGCCAATCGAGCTTCTCTGTATCGAATATCGGACCCCCGAGAGAAACCCGGCTAATATCAAAATTGGCCGTCATCTCTTCTTGTGAAAATTTTTCCTCGCCAGATGGCATTGTCCATCCCATCATTCCAAGATAATTAAGCAAGGCCTCCGGTAGATATCCCATTGCTGCATAGTAGCCAATGCTGGTCGGGTTTTTACGCTTGCTTAACTTACTTTTATCGGGGTTTCGTAACAACGGCATGTGACAAAATACCGGAATATCCCAGCCAAAATATTGATACAGAAGCAAATGCTTGGGGGTGGAATTAATCCACTCTTCTCCCCTGATCACATGGGATATTTTCATCAGATGATCGTCCACTACATTGGCGAAATGATAAGTTGGCAACCCATCGGATTTTATCAATACCTGCATATCAACTTGCGCCCAACTGATGCTTATCGTTCCGCGCAACAAATCTTCAAACTCACAATTCCCCTGCTCAGGAATCTTCATTCGAATCACATGCGGCTCGCCTTGCTCGAGTTTTGCGGCGATATTTTCTGCGGATAAATTCACGCAACAACCGTCATACCCTATTTGCTGTTTGTCTTGCATTTGTTGCTGGCGTAACAGGTCCAGCCTCTCGGAACTGCAGAAACATCGAAATACAGTGCCTTTATCTAACAATTGCTCGATGTGGGAGCTATAGATTTCGGAGCGCTCGCTCTGCCGATAGGGACCGAAGTCGCCTTCGCAATCAGGCCCTTCATCCCATGACAGACCCAACCATTTGAGCGATTGCAGAATATCCTGTTCGGATTTTTCGCTGCTACGCTGCTGGTCGGTGTCCTCTATACGGAGCACAAATTTACCGCCGTGCTGATGCGCAAAACAGCGATTAAACAAGGCAATATAGGCAGTTCCTACATGAGGATCACCGGTGGGAGATGGCGCGATTCGGGTTCTAACCTGGCTCATTAATAAATACTGACACAATAGTGGTTACGGGACGCTGATTATACGCGAATCACTTTCAATTCCCATCTATGTCCTCGTTAGGCCAATGGCGGCGTTAGCCGGGAGTCATTCGATAGAGTCCATGCCGGCTCGGCGACAGAAACCAGGCAATACACGCCCTGCCCTCAACTATTTGAGCTTTATCATCTTCTGCGAAGAAGATTCGTTCTGTCAGGCCGAGAACCCTTGACTTGCTCCGGGGCATTCGATAAAACCTGCCCCCCAATAGTCAAACTCCTGAGTGCTCAATATCAATAGCGCATTATCACACAAGCGAAAGTAGAATCTTGACCATGACAGACCATAGCTTTTGCGTAGCTCCGATGATGGATTGGACGGATCGACACGACCGTGTATTTCTGCGCCAGTTCTCCAAACACGCCTTGCTGTATACAGAAATGGTGACGGCGGCGGCCCTGAAGCACGGTGATGCGAGCTATCTTCTGCAATACAATGCCGAGGAGCACCCGGTAGCGTTACAGCTTGGTGGTAGTGATCCTGCGGAGTTGGGGGCTGCTGCAAAAATGGGAGAGTCTGCCGGCTTCGACGAGGTAAACCTCAATGTCGGCTGTCCCAGCGACAGAGTTCAATCTGGCGCATTCGGTGCCTGTCTTATGGCGGACCCACCTCTCGTCGCCCGCTGCGTTGCCAGTATGAAAGCCGCCGTATCGGTTCCCGTCACGGTCAAATGCCGAATCGGTATCGATGATCGCGATAGCCAGGCTGAACTCGAAGACTTTGTCGGAATTGTCGCCGATGCCGGCTGTGAACTGTTTGTCATCCATGCCCGCAAGGCGTTGCTCTCCGGCCTAAGCCCAAAACAAAACAGGGAAATTCCGCCGCTGGACTATCAGAGAGTATTTTCAATAAAGCAAACGTTTCCCCAGCTTCGGATAATTATCAATGGTGGCATCACTACATTGGATGCCGCGTCGGAGCTATTGAAAAAAACTGATGGGGTGATGTTGGGACGAGAAGCGTATCAGAACCCGTATCTATTGCATGAAGTAGATAGCCGATTTTTTGCTCTCCCCGCCACGACAAAAACACGCGTCGATTATTTGCTGGAGTACTTGCCGTATATTGAGAACCAACTAAACGCGGGTGTACCGCTGCAACATATGACGAGACATATTCTGGGATTATTTAAAGGGCAAAAAGGCGGCAAGCAATATCGTAGGCATCTGAGTGAAAATAGTCGCCTGCAAGGCGCCGGATTAAGCGTTTTACATGCGGCTATAGCCTACGTAAACTAATGACCCGAGCAAACCACAGGTTAAACAAGCGGTAGCTATCAGTAATTAGAGAGACCGTAATTAGAGAGACAACCATGATCGAGTCAATTAAAAGTTTTTTTGAAAAAAAACTGGCAAAACCTGCAGGTGAAGAATCGCAAGCATCAATAGTCAGTAAAACAGACCTTACATGTGCTGCACTGCTCATAGAAGTAATGAATTCAGATCATGATCTTGATGAGAGAGAAACGGAAGAATTTATCAGAGTCTTGCAACAAAGCTTCAAAGTCAAACAGGAAGACCTCAACGAACTGGTAGAACTGGCGAAAGCAGAAGCAAATCAAGCTACTTCACTGTACGAATTTACCAGGCTTATCAATGACGACTGTGACTATGCGCAGAAACTGCGGCTAATTGAAAATATGTGGCGGGTAGCATTTTCGGACGAGAAGCTGGACAAATATGAAGATCATCTAATTCGAAAAATTACCGAACTGATTTACGTTTCTCACAGCGATTTTATTAAGACCAAACTAAAAATAAAAAATATGACATCGTTGTAAGCCGAACTATAACTCTTATGGCTTCGATGTAAGAGGCTGGAAAAGCAGGTGCATGTCAGGCAAAGCAAGTGCCTGTTAGAAAATTCTTTTTAGAATTCCCCAAAATCATCCTCTACCAGACCATCTTTTACCAGGTAATTACGTCGCTGTGTGTAGGCTTCTCGGAGAAAAAGATAGCGGTCACCACTAATCAATTCATCTAGAGCAAAAAGATCTGCACGAGAGTCTGCTTCTTCCAGCAAAAACAAACTGATCCTCAGAGAGGGGTCGTCATGGTACTGAATTGGGTTAAATACAGTATCGAGAATTAGGCCAAATGAGTCCCTGACATTGCTCGCTCCGAATACCGGCAACATGACATAAGGTCCGGGGCCGATCCCCCACCAGGCAAAAGTCTGCCCAAAATCTTCCTCATTTTTTTGCATACCAAAGCCACTGGCAACATCAAAGATTCCGAAAATTCCCAGACTGGAATTGACAAGCAGTCTTCCTGAATCAGATAAGGCTCGGTCGAATTTAAATTGCAAGAGATCGTTTACGAAAACATTTATGTCATTAATGTTACTGAAAAAATTTCCAATCCCCTGTCGCGCTGCCCGGGGCACAAATGCGGTATAGCCTACAGCGACCGGCTTAACAATTAAAGAATCAAAATAGTCATTCCATTGGAAAATCTGCTCATTGGTATTCCGCCATGGATCATTTGTTTGCATCTGGGCAGAGGAAGTTGAGGCAGCACAAAGCATCAGCATCAAGATTACGATGCCGCAAATCTGACGCGAGCTAATGGTTACAGTTGATAAATTCACAGCTTTCATTTCGGTCGCTATCTAATAAAATTGCCTAGCCAGCTAGTTTTTCGAACTGTTTATCGAGACGCTTGGCCGAGACTGGCATTCGGGTTCCCAATGCCTGAGCAAAAAGGGAAACTCGATATTCCTCAAGCATCCAACGTAGAGCCGAATAGTCAGGCTTCTGAGAAACAACAAGTCGATCTGATAACTTCTCATATCGCCTCCAGTAACTCGCCATTAATTCCGTATTAGGCAGGTCCCTTTCCCCCATGTGGGGGGCCTTGGCAAGTCGGAGTTCAATGGCTTTCAAATACCTGGGGTATTCCACAAGCCATCGTAGACCTGATTCCGCAAGAAAATTATCATCTACCAACGTGCCTATTTGATTCTCAATATCCACTCTCAAATAGTCGAGATTACCTCCCTTGAAGTCTTGCACCCGGCGTAGCAATTGAAACCGCCTATCCAGTACTGAGAGCAATAAAGACTCTAGCTTGTCTGCAACACCGAGTATTTTTGACCTTCCCCGTTGCAGCATTTTTTCGAACGCAAGCTTTGTCCTTGGGATGCCCTCATCGAGATCGAATGCCGCTATATAACTTGCCTGCAGTGCATCGTCGGCAAATCCCGACAAATGTACAGGTATTTTCAATGCCAGGCTATCGGCCAGACGACTAAATTTCTTTCGCAGCAGATTTCGTTGTTGAATACTGCGCAGCATAAACAGCCTTGCCAGGCCTAATTTGCTCGCCTCTTCCGCGGCAGATTTGTCTGTAAGTAATACGACATCTACCGCGTTTCCTTTATCTAATAATGCCGGATAACGTATCAGCGTCAATTCTTCCCCAACCTCGAGTTGTTCCGGCAGTTCTTCGATGCTCCAATCGGTTAAACCTTCGACTTCCAGCTCATGTCGATAGCTCCCTTGCACTGTGCCACCACCGCTTTCGCTAGCCGCCTCGATGTGCTCCTTTTTGAGTTCCTCAAGATTTGCGCTAAATCCGCTTTCAGCGCCCAATTCATTGATTACCCGGATCTTAACGTTCAAATGATCGGCAATTACCACACGCTGAAATTCATGTTTCTCTATTTTCAGACGCTTGATATTGCTGATCTGTGCTAGCAGCGAATCCAGTAAGTCGCCATCCGCGCTACTCATCTGGGCGAAAGCCTGATCGACGAAGCCACTCACCGGTATAAAGTTTTTCCGTAGCCCTTTCGGCAGTCCCTTAATCAGAGCCACACACTTTTCCTTGATTATTCCAGGAACGGCCCAGTCTACATCGGCTTGTGTCAACTGGTTAACCATCGCCTCGGGCACCTCCAAGGTTGCACCGTCCAGCCGGCTCCCAGGCTCGAATACATAGTCGATAAGCAAGCTATTTCGCTGGATAGACGCGGCGTCAGGAAAATTCTGCATCATATCCAATTTAGCCGATGAACTTATCAGGTTGGCCTGGGTCATTTTTAGAGCCTCATCGGCCTTCGTGCCCCCCTTGCGAAGCCAAGCCGCCAGGTCCCGGGTTGAACATACCGGCTGTGGAATTCGCGCCTGGTAAAAAGCTCGGATTTCACGCTCGCTGACAATAAAGTCTGGACGACGAATCTTTTCTTCCTGTTTGATAAGTGATGCCAGGAACGCCTGATTGGCTGTATAAAATCCAAAAGAGGAGGTGATTTGCTCTCCGAGCAGACCATCGGTAATGAACAACTCCCTGGCGAGTACCGGATCGATCTTGCGGTAACTTACCAGCGATTTTTCGATGATCGGCAAGGCGTAAAGATGCACTTTTTCATAAGCCATGACCTCCTGGCGCTTCTTACTCCAATGGGGTTCGAAATACTCTCTGCGCACCAGATGCAAGGCCATTTCCTCAACCCACTCCGGTTGTATCTTCGCGGCCTGGGTAGCGAAAGTTTGAGAGGTTTCAATCAGCTCGCCGGCAACAATCCACTTTGAACCGGCAGAAGCCAATACCGACGATGAAAAAAGAGAAAACTTTTGATTTCGGCTGCCAAGATAATTTTTGCCATCGACGCGACTGGCTATCTGGTTAAGAGAGCCACCGATCATGCATTTGTGAATGGAGGAATAGCTGCCTTTGTCCTGATTTACTCTAAACCCCAAATGTTGACAACTAAGAAGCAATTGCCGATGTACCTCACGCCATTCGCGCATGCGCATAAACGACAGAAAGTTTGTCTTGCAATGCCGTTTTAGCTGACCCTGAGTCGAATTCTGCCGCTTCTGTTCATAGTTATCCCATAAGTTTACGAAGCTGAGAAAATCTGAATCGGGATGGTCAAATTCAGCCAGCTTTTGCGCCGCTTGCTGCCTGTTCTCGGCGGAAATTTCACGCGGATCCTGAATACTAAGCGCGCTTACGATGATTAACACTTCTCGCAGACATGCCTGAGTACTGGCCAGTACCAGCATTCGTGCATATTTGGGATCGACAGGCAGTACCGCCATCTGTCGACCACAGGCGGTCAGCTCTCGTTGGTGTGTCAGGGCATTTAGCTCTATCAGTAATTTGTTGCCCTCGTTAACGGCTTTTTGTTCTGGCGCTTCCAGAAAGGGAAACTGTTCTATGTATCCAAGGCGAAGAAACTGCATGCGCAGAATAACCGATGCAAGATTGGTGCGAGTTATCTCCGGGTCGGTAAAAAGCGGGCGGGAGATAAAATCAGCTTCCGAGTACAAACGGATACAAATTCCGTCGGCGACTCGCCCACATCGACCCATGCGTTGATTTGCGCTGGCCTGGGATATAGCTTCGATAGGTAACCGCTGTACTTTACTGTGCAGGCTGTAACGGCTAATCCGGGCAAAGCCGGTGTCTATTACATAGTTTATCCCGGGCACCGTAATCGACGTCTCCGCGACGTTGGTAGCCAGCACTATCCTCTTCCCCTGATGAGGACTGAATATTTTGAGCTGTTCGGAGTGCCGAAGACGTCCGTAAAGTGGAAGTATCTCGGTATTTTGCAGCCTTTGCTTTCTAAGCTTCAATGCGGTTTCACGAATTTCTCGTTCGCTACTCAAAAATACCAAGACATCACCGCTCGATCGTCCCTGCTGCCTATCAAATTTAAAAATATCGCCGACAGCTTCGATGATCCCATTGACTTGAACATCATCATCGATTTGATCATCTGAGTCGTTCAGTAGGGGTGCATAACGGGTTTCAACTGGATAGGTTCTTCCCGATACCGAAACAATAGGCGCGTTATTGAAATGGGCGGAAAATTTTTCAACATCGATTGTGGCCGAGGTTATTATTAACTTCAGATCGTTTCTTTTGGTCAATAATTGTTTCAGAAATCCCAGTAAGAAATCAATGTTTAGAGATCTTTCATGCGCCTCGTCGATAATCAACACTTCATACTTGGTGAGGAATCGGTCTTGCTGAATTTCCGCCAGCAAAATTCCGTCTGTCATCAGTTTTAGAAAACTGAAATCGGTAGTACTGTCATTAAATCTGACCTGAAAACCAACACCGGCTCCAATCTGGGTTCCCATCTCTTCGGCTATGCGATTGGCCACGGAAATAGCTGCCAGGCGCCGGGGTTGCGTGTGACCTATTAATCCGCGGCATCCCAGACCCGCTTGCACGCATATCTTTGGTAGTTGGGTGGTCTTACCGGATCCAGTATCGCCGGCAACTATCAATACCGCATGCTTTCTCAGGAGATCGACAATTTCCGCTGCGCGACCGCTTACTGGAAGATCCGGGGGATAGGATATTATCTTGGGAATTGTTGAACGTCTGCGTTCACAAGCCTGATGGGACTTGGCGATTTCTTGTTCAATAACAAGCAGACGGCTTTGAAATGCCGGCTCAGTCTTTTTTGCTTTGTCCAGGTTGCTGATTAACATGCGCAGGCGATGTTGATCGGCCAGTTGGCAGGTGTCGAGCTTTAGCTTTAGAGAATCAAGCACAGTTTATTCCAACAGCTTGCCAGAAAGGAAAGATCAGTAAGATTGGAGTAAGAAAATCAACGCAATTCACGGCGCATAATTTTGCCAATAGCCGATTTGGGTAGATCGGATACCAAACTGATTTCGCGAGGGATTTTGTAAGCCGTTAGCCCCTGCTTACAATGCGTTCGTATCTCATCTATAGTGAGGGTCTTATCCCTGGCAACAACAAACAGCTTAACTGATTCGCCGGTCTTTTCATTTGGCACGCCGATTGCCGCGCTTTCCAGTACTGCTGGATGTTGATTCACCCAATCTTCAATCTCGTTGGGGAATACATTGAATCCCGAAACCAGGATCATATCCTTCTTCCTGTCAACGATAGAGATATAGTTATCATCGCTTATTTCTACGTAATCGCCTGTCTTAAACCAACCATCGTCTGTAATAGTTTCGGCTGTCGCCTGTTCATTTTTCCAGTAGCCCAACATTACTTGAGGGCCTCTAACCCAAAGCTCTCCGCGCTCGCCAGCCGCCACTTCAACCCCATCGTCACCCACTACTTTGGTCTCGGTTTCGGGCACTACCGGCCCTACTGTCCCTGCTCTTACCCGTCCTGGTATATTGACCGATACTACCGGAGAGCATTCGGTTAATCCGTATCCTTCGATAACCTCGCAGCCAGTTCGTCGCTGCCATTCTTTCGCGACCGAGGATGACATCGCCATACCGCCGGCACCGCTAAATTTCATTGAGCTAAAACTAATATCGCCGAAGTGTTTATGTTCCAGTAAAGCAAGATACAAGGTATTGATCCCGACGAATCCGCTGATCAATGATTTTTTTAACAATTTTACCAGGCCATCAATATCGCGGGGGTTTGTAACCAAAATATTATGGTTGCCGGCATAAGGCATAGTCAGACAGTGTAATAAAAATGCATAGCTGTGATAGAGAGGAAGTGGCGCCAATATAGTTTCAACTTCGTCTTCAATTACCAGCAGGCAGCGAGCACGCAACTGCATCATATTCGCAATCAGATTGTTATGACTTAACATCGCCCCCTTAGGCACGCCGGTAGTACCACCTGTATACATAAGCAGCGCAATATCATCTTTGCTTCCAATCTTTGGGGGCTCGAGCCAGGGTGCAGCCGACCTAATTGCAGTCTGAAAATTAATACTGCCCGGCAGATTAAAAGAAGGAACTATCCTTCGAATGTTCTTCGCTGCAAAGTTGAGAAATAGCCGCTTTAATGGTTTTTGCAAATCGCCTAACTGGGTGATTATCACTGTCTCAATTTCAGTTTCGTCAATAATCTGTTGCAACTTTTGACAAAAACTGGAGAGAATTACTATTGCCTTAACTCCGGAATCTTTAAATTGATGAGTCATCTCCCGTGCGGTATACAGCGGGTTGGTATTGACTACTACCAGACCGGCTCGCAGCGCACCATAAACCACTACAGGAAACTGCAGCAGGTTAGGCAACTGAATAGCGATTCTGTCTCCCGCTTGCAGCGTAGTCTTATTAATTAAATAACTGGCAAAACGATCGCTTAGATCGTTTATTTCGCGATAGTTAAGAGTATGCCCAAAGCAACTGAATGCCGGAAGGTCTGCGTGTTCAGAACAGAAATAGTCTATTAATTCCGGCAGTGAGGAAAACTTTTCAGGCCGTAACTCATCAGGTAGTCTTTCGCTCATAGTAGTTACTTTGTTAGTTGGCTCATGGCTTCTTCCAGTCCTTTTACTGACAAGGGAAACATTCGATCTTCAACTAGCTCTCTAATAAGCTCTATCGAATAACTATGTTCCCAATAATCTTTAGGTGTCGGATTAATCCACACCATATGAGAATAAACGTCTGCCAGGCGCTGAATCCAGGCCGACCCGGCCTCCTCATTATAGTGCTCAATGCTGCCGCCGACATGCGTCACCTCATAAGGCGCCATGGTGGCATCACCGACAAAGATTATTTTGTAATCCTTGGAATACTTATTAATTATTTCAAATGTGGAGGTTGTCTCCGCATGTCGACGATGGCTTTTCGTCCACACCGACTCATAGATGAAGTTATGAAAATAGTAATACTTTAAATGTTTGAATTCGGATCGCGCCGCCGAGAACAATTCCTCACATAGTTTTACATGAGGGTCCATCGAGCCTCCGACATCGAAAAACAGCAAGACCTTCACTGCATTGTGTCGCTCGGGCACCATCTTGATATCCAGAAATCCGGCATTTTTCGCGGTAGAAGAAATCGTATCTTCAATATCC
>JABMOK010000138.1 GCA_013204155.1 Pseudohongiella sp.
ACTCGCTCAGCCGTGGTAGAGCAGCTGATTTGTAATCAGCAGGTCCCCCTCTCTCCTACGGTAAGCGACTCCTGGTGGCGGCACCACTTTCCCTCTTCTAAAAAGCGTAAACTCGCTCCGTCAACTCCGCTATCGCTCAACCGTTGCAGAGCCGCCGGCCTTATCTTGTAGTCATTCGCCGATTCACTTATTCTTCACTCCTTCATTAACCTGCTTAAAGTGATTCGATTAGAACTATGTTAGACGAGAAACAAATACATGAACTGGTGGCCGCGCATGGTGCCACGGTCAATCTGGGTCGCCCCGTGCATCAACTCATTGCCGATGGTGAAATTCCCCGCCTCAAGGATTGCACAGTCCTGCAAGGAAAAGTGTCCGACTCCGTGTTTGGTGAAGCGCTGATCAGTCGCTCGGGAATTCCGATACGGCTGATGTTTCGTAACAACCGCATCTCCACTCACGATGTGAATCGGGGAGCGATTCCATTCAAAGATCAGGTGTTGGCTTTTAATCACGAGCATATGTTGAAGCTGGTCAAGGCCGTGCTTGGCTCCTCGCAATTTGATGTCGAGGGTCTGTTACCCAGTTCAACGGTAATCCCTGCCGAAAATTTGCAATTGGTGAGTCTGGAAAATGTGCTACGCCTGTATATGGCGGAGAGCTCCACCTCTACCTCCCTCTATCAGCACTGGTTACAGGCAAAAACAGCAGGCGAATCGATTCTGCATTATGCAGGACATGATCTAAAGGTCGCCGAGCTGGTACCGAATGGCTTGCTGCCCTATGTCATGGACACGCCGAGCACTAAAGACAAGGTAGATCGCACAATCGACGCCCAGTACCTCATTGATGAGGGGATTTGTACCCAGGGCCAATACAACCAGATTCGCAATTCATCGTTGATGGCGTTTGGGATGATTTCTCAATACCTGTCAGCGCGCGGTATGGTGCTGGTAGACACCAAGACAGAACATGGCATCAACAGCGCGGGTGCAATCGTCGCCGCCGATGAACTGTACACCATGGACTCTTCGCGATTCTGGAGGCTGGACGATGAGGGAGAGATAATGACTCGGGACGGTAAGCCGGTCTCCTTCTCGAAAGAATTCGCCCGCGGCATGGTAAAAGAACAAGATCAGCAATTCTCCGATGAACAGGCGAATGCCATTGCGGAGCGCTATATTCAGGGGCTGCAGCATCTCACCGGAGAAGAATTCAGCGCGGATTTGCGGCCGCGGGATCAACGCATTGTTGATTCGGTTAATTTGATTCTGGATGCATTGCTGTAGTTTTCACGGCAATCCATTCAGGATTCATTCGTTCAGCATTGTTCCTGCTTATCAATTTGTTGTTCGCCTCCTGTGCTGCCCAATGTCAGTCATGGTCATGGCATGGCCGCTATTTTATGAAACAGCGCTGGGACTATTTTGTAGAACACTTACACGGCCGCGAGCCTTCTGTAGCGTTCAAATATGCCGATAATATTCGGTGAACTGGCGGCCAGATATCATCGTGCTGGCTTGGTCAAAGGGCATGACTTCAGCGATATTGCCTGTACTGTTCACTTGCAAGGATATAGATGGCTGAATTAAGCTGGTTCCACGTCTTGGACTATTTTAGAAAATTTAACTTTACGGGGAAGGTTCCATGAACAGATTTGTCCGATTATCGACTCGCATCGCCGCACTGCTTGCCTCTTTCGGCATGGCAGCTGCCTTGGCGGCGGAAGACTATGTCCCACCCAAGACAGCCTTCGGTGTTCCCGATGTACAAGGCGTCTGGAACTTCAAGACCCGTACCGGGCTGGAGCGGGCCGAGCAATACAATGGTGAGCTGGAAGTTGATGAGGCCACCATGTTAGAGAAAATGGTATCCACGCCAGACTATATCGCCTTTCTCGAAGCAACCGGCGCAGAGGCGCCAGGGCCGGATAATGTCGGCGGTTACAATGGCTTCTGGATTACCCCCGGCGATGCGCTTGCGCAGATGAATGGCAAGTTTCGCACCTCGCTTATTGTAGATCCCCCCGATGGGCAGATTCCCTGGAAGGAAGAAGGCCAGGCACTTCGACGCTCACAGCAGGGCGAACTGCCTATGGGCCTGGGTGAGAGCGACGGGCCGGAAGGCAGAACCCTGTCAGATCGCTGCCTGGTGAGTTTTTCATCAACGGCGCCCTTCATGAGTAGCCTGTATAACAATCACATGCAGATCGTACAGTCACCGACCCACGTCGTGCTGTTGGCCGAGATGGTACACAACGCCCGCATTGTTCGTATTGGTCAGGAGTTCCGGGATTTGCCTTATGAGCAGTGGCTCGGGGATTCTATCGGCTACTACGAAGGTGATGCACTGGTTGTGCAAACACGAAATTTTAATCCCTGGCAAGTTGCCAAGGAGCGCTTGATATCTAACAACGTCACTCTGACAGAGCGCTTCACGCGTGTTGCTGACGACAAAATACACTACTCGTTTACCATCGATGATCCTGAATTGTACTCGGCGCCCTGGACGGCGGAAATGCCCATGTACAATAACGAGGGTCTTTACGAATATGCCTGTCATGAAGGCAACTATGCCATGCGCGCTATTCTTGCCGGTGCTCGCCGCGAGGAAGCGGATGCGGCTAACGCACAATAATTGGTGAGCCCGGGGTTGTCACCCGCCCCGGGAAAATTCTGCCTGCTTTTCTTATCAAGCCACACTTTGCGTTACTGTTTCGCCTGCGCTCCCAAATTATGAGGAAAACTCCGAATAGCCTGCCATGAATCAACTTGAAGCGGCGGTTGCCGCTTATGCAAATTTTATGTGGGGTCTACCGCTGGTGATCTTGCTTGTAGGTGGAGGCTTGTTCTTCATGCTGCACTCACGACTGAGGCATTTTCGCTACTTCGGCCATAGCTTTGCCTTGTTAAGAGGCAAGTACAATGAACAGTCAGCCGAGGTAGCCGGTGATATTAGTCACTATCGCGCACTGGCAACGGCGCTGGCTGGCACCATAGGCCTGGGCAATATCACCGGCGTTGCTATTGCCATTACTGTCGGCGGGCCTGGGGCCGTATTTTGGATGTGGGTAACGGCCATTGTTGGCATTTCAACCAAATTCTATACCGCCTCCCTGGCAATCATGTACCGTGGATATGATGACAGTGGCAAGTTACAGGGTGGGCCTATGTATGTGATACGAGAAGGCTTGTCGCGTAAATGGCTGCCCTTGGCCTGGATGTTCGCCTTAGCGGGCATGGTGGGAACCCTGCCGGTTTTTCAAATAAATCAATTGGTACAGATACTGCGGGAGGTCTTTGCTATTCCCTCCGGGATGGCGACGGCAGAAGAACATTTTAGTTTTGATTTACTCATGGGAATTGCTCTGGCGCTCATTATTTTTTCCATAGCCGTTGGTAAGGTGAAACGGGTTTCAGCCGTCGCAGGAAAATTGGTTCCTGCTATGGTGTTATTTTATTTCGTCATTACCGGCGTGTTATTGCTCAGTCATCTCTCTGAAATCCCCGCCATGTTTGTCTTAATTTTTACCGATGCGTTCTCAGGGAAGGCTGTCTCCGGTGGACTTATTGGTGCCGTTATTCTGATCGGTGTTCAGCGCGGCGCCTTCTCCAATGAGGCAGGAATCGGCACCGAATCCTTGGCGCATGGTGCGGCGAAGACCAATGAGCCTGTCCGTGAAGGTTTAGTCGCAATGCTTGGGCCTATTGCCGACACCTTGATCGTTTGTACCTGCACAGCCATGGCATTGTTGGTAACCGGTGTTTGGCGTGGTGATGCCGTTGGCGTGACAATGACTGCTCAAGCCTATGAGCAAGTCTTTCCTGGCTTTGGCGCCTATCTATTGGTCATCATGGTAATCGTGCTCAGCACCACAACCGTGCTGACCTATTGGTACTATGGCACTAAGTGTATGGGGTTTCTGTTTGGCACGAGCAAAGAAAAATATTATATGTGGGCCTATATGGCACTTATTACAGTGGGCGCTGTAGTTTCGCTGGATGTTGTTATTAACTTGTTGGATGGCATGTATGCCACCATGGCTATACCTACAATGATTTCGACCTTGCTATTAGCGTCCAAGGTTAAACAAGAGGCGGCAAACTATTTTACTCGCCTCGATGGCGGTGATTTCGATTCCCCGCCGCGTTAACAGATCAAGAAGTTAAGCTTGAATTACTGCCGACACGCCCCTGACTGTTAGCAACTAGCAACTAGAAACAGGCTGGCAGGCAAGACAAGCCGCGCAACACAATCCGCACAACAATATAGACAGTCGCTAACGGCTAGCCGCTTCTCTGGCCATCTTCTGAAACCCGCGACTCATAAACCAGGCGCTGAAGGTTGATATCACTGCGAATACCGAAAGAACCAGAAACACCTGTGGCCAGCCTAAATAGTCAGACATGACCCCGGCGGCGAAGGCCGCTATCGCCCCGCCAATATATCCCATGCCATCGATGATGCCGGTACAGGAGCCAGCGCCCTTAGCGCCGGCAATGTCCAGTGTCAGGCAGCCACTGCTCATCGAATAGGGGCCCAGCAGGAAAAAGCCGCTGGCACCGAGAAAAAACAGAATCAAATTAAAATTGGGTTCGCTGGCCGCGCTCAGCCCGGCGATAGCCAGCATGCAGAAAACCAACACCGACAACATCATCCACATCATCCGTGCTCGATCTCCGTTGCGTGCGTGATGGTCGGTATACCAGCCGATGAAAACGGTGCCGAGTACGCCGAGAAAGGGAAAGATGGCCGAACTCAATATCGCCGAACTGGCACCCAGCCCGATATCGAAGAGAAACTTCGGTGTCCAGAACAGAAACACCGAGCGCAACAAGGTGGTCAAGAAACTGAAAACCAGTAATTCTCTATAGATTGGCAAACGCAGAAGAGTTTTCAGAATAGTGGAGACAGCCGGGTTTTCTTCTCCTCCATAGTCGGCCAATTGGGCCTTGGCAGAATCGCCCTCGTGGGCAATAGCTCCGGGTATTACATCGCTCGGTTGTCCGCGGGAAGCAAAATAGGACCAGAGGAGAATTACACTCAAGACCATTGCCGGATAGATGAACACGCCCTGCCAGGCGACCCCTTGTGCAACGAGAAAGCCTGCGAACAGAGTGGCAGCGACACCGCCGAATTGGAAATTAACACTGATCAGGCCCATGACCGTGCCATTGCGATCGCTTGGGTACCAATTGCCAATGGTCTTGGTTAGCCCGCCCCAACCCATGGACAGGAAGTAGCGACAAAAACACCAGACGATAATAAACGCCGTCAAGCTTGCCGAAAACGCGAATACAATATTAAAGACAATAGCGCCCGCCATGCCGACAAGAAAAATTCGTCGACCGCCTATACGGTCTGCCAAGGGACCATTGATGAATTTTCCGGCAGCATAAGCCATCTCGGACAAGGACGCGATGAGACCCAGCTGGGTATTGGAATAACCAAATTCCTGCTCAAGCAAGGGAAACGCGGCGGATAGATTTCCACGACAGAGGTAATAGCCGACATAGCCGATTAACATGACCCAGAAAGTTGAAGTACGCCAGCGCAGGAGTTGCCGATTGTCCGCCGCCGACACTGTAATTTTTTGATCACCCTGGAGCGTATAGAACATCTGGTGATTCCTGCAGCGAACTAAACTGAATCTGCTCGGGGTGAGAGGGGCGAGTGAGAGTTAGTGAATAGTTTGTTCAGAATTGGGCGATTCATCGCTGATCTGAGGTGCTGCTGGCTTTTCTTCTGAGGCATAGCTGCGGGTGACTACTTCACTCTGCAGATATTTACTGAGTTTGCCTAGAAAAGTTTCCATATGCGCTGTCTGGTAATGCCCCTGCAAGCAATCTGCACTTTCCCACTCCTGCAGCAACACGATCTGATTGGTATCGGTCAGGCCTTCGAAATATTCGTAGTTGAGGCAGCCCTGTTCCTTATGGCACAGCTTTACCATATCTCTCATGAGATTGAGGGCCTCATCTTTGGTTTCCGGCGCCAGGTGGAATGTAGATTGAACCGTGATCATGACTTGGAGGGATCCATTATTAACTCACTATTAATTCACTATCAGGAGTTCCGCGAGCAAAACCGGTATTGCTTACAGGGCTTCATTATACGGGATTTAAACTTAAAATCAGCTGAATACCTCGCAGATTCGGCTCCGTAAGTGGTCACTTTGACCTGGTTTTTCTATTATCGAGGCTCCAGAGGCCGCCGCCCAAACCCGCGACAACCAGTAACCCCGCCATTATTGCCATGTTTTTCACGAAATTCTGGGTTTCATGGCCAGTCTGTAGTTCACCCGCTGGCAGGGTCCAGAAATCGTGCATTACCAGGCTTATCACCAGCGTCAGGCCGGCAAGCACAAAGGCCACAAGTTTGGTTTGATAACCTACAACCATGGCGGCACCTCCGCCCAGCTGAATGATAATGGTTAGCCCGAGAAAGAATGGAATCAGGGTCATGCCATGTTCGGCCATGTAGTCAGAAGTCCCCTGAAAGTCGAATACCTTGCTCAGACCAGGCAGGATGAAGTAGAGACCGAGCAAGGCGCGGCCGGTGGTGACACAGAGTAATTCCAGTTTATGGGGCATAGTTATTCTCGCAAGCAGTTAGTTTGGAGCTTGGTGTTCATCTTAAGGAAATGCAGTGTAGCACCAAGCCTAATGGTTTGAAGTAGTGCGTGAGCCAAGAGATTTTTTGCAGAGTCCGAGTCGGCTCTACCAGGCCCGGAATTCCTAGCTTTCCTAATCCCACCAGGGATAAAACGGCGGCATATCGCTGGAAGCTTTGTCGGTGTATTCGGCGGGCCGTTTCTCAAGGAAGGCCTTGACGCCTTCCTTGCCGCTTTTTTGGCTGGTATAAAAGATCGCCAGAGAATCAATGCGATGCGCCTCCAAAGGGTGAGGCTGTGCCGCATTGCGATACATCATCTGCCGAGTCAGGGCGATGGCTACCGGGCTGTGCTGGCATATGCGGCCAGCGATAGCATAGGCGCGATCGAGTAATTGATCCGCTGGCTCAATTGAATTGAGGAAGCCCCGGCTTAACAATTCATCGGCGGCAATCAGCTCGGCACTATAAATCCATTCCAGCGCCGTTCCCATATTGACTATCCGTGGCAGAAACCAACTCGAGCAGGCTTCCGGGGTAATTCCGATCTTGTTAAACACGAAGCCAACCCGGGCTTTTTCCGTCCCCAGGCGAATATCCATGGCACAGGTTATCGTGGCGCCTATTCCCACAGCGGCACCGTTTATCGCGGCGATAACCGGTTTCTTGCAATCGAATATGGAGAGGGTCACCTGACCGCCGGTATCCCGCACACCCTTTTCGATTTCGGCATCATCCAGCCGGTTCTGCATGTCGTCCAGAGTCGGCTGAATGTCCTCGTTGAGACCAAATACATTGCCATCTCCAGTCAGGTCCATGCCGGCACAAAAGGCTTTTCCCGCACCAGTGACAACGATAGCGCGAACCTCATCATCCTCGCTGGCGCGATTAAACGCGTCGATTAATTCGTAGGCCATTTCGACGGTGCAGGCATTCATGCGATCGGGCCGATTGAGCGTGATGGTCAAGATGTTGTGCTTAATCTCATAAAGAATGGATTGGAATGACATGTCTGGCTTGCCTCCTTACCTCTATCAAATTGCCTTGCTGGTTTTTAACTGTTCTATTTCTGTTTCACTGTAGCCCCAGTCTGCCAATATCTGTTCCGTGTGTTCGCCAACCATCGCTGCCGATGATTGAATTTCGGACTGGGTTCGACTGAAACGAGGTGCCGGTGCGGGTTGTGTTACCCCCTCGAAATCGACATAGGTGCCACGTGCCTTATTATGAGGATGATTTGGCGCCTCCGCAAGATCGAGGATGGGAGCAAAACATACATCCGTTCCTTCCATTAACTGGCACCAGTGTTCCCGACTCTCGGTTTTAAATAACTGCTCGAGTCTTTCGCGCAGCAAAGGCCAGCTCTGCTGATCTTGTTGCGGCAAAAATTCTTCATCGGTAATTTCACACTTGCTTAAAAGCAGGGCATAAAACTGCGGTTCGATCGAACCGATGGAAATATATTTCCCATCACTGCATTCGTAGCTGCCGTAGTAGTGTGCGCCACCATCCAGCTTGTTGCTGTGTCTGTCGGTGGTCCACATATTCATCGCCATTAAACCGAAAAACGGACTTAACAGGCTGGCGGTACCGTCGGTCATAGCCGCATCGATAACCTGTCCCTTGCCGGAAGAATTTCTCTCCAGTAATGCGGCCAACACGCCGGTAAGCAGATACATGGCGCCGCCACCAAAGTCACCTACCAGATTCAATGGGGGAGCCGGGGGCCTGTCTGCGTATCCCATTGCGCCCAAGGCGCCAGCGATAGAAATATAATTAATGTCATGGCCCGCGGCTTGTGACAACGGACCGGATTGACCCCAGCCGGTCATGCGGCCAAATACCAACTTGGGGTTTCTCTGTAAACAGACATCCGGGCCCAGTCCGAGACGCTCCATAACCCCAGGCCTGAATCCCTCAATCAGGACATCCGCTTGATCGACCAGGCGCAATACAGTTTCGATCGCCGCCGGATTCTTCAGATCCAGGGCGATTGAGCGTCGGCCACGATTCAGTACATTGGCGCGATGGCCGCTGCCTTTCTGATTCAGTCTGTCGATGCGGATTACCTCCGCTCCCATATCTGACAACATCATGGCGCAGAAGGGTCCCGGACCGATTCCTGCCATTTCCAAGATACGTATTCCCTTGAGCGGTCCCATGCTGGTTTCCTTATGCAATTTTAGTCTTTCGGATATTTAGTTTTTTAGACATTTTATTTTTTAGACATTTACTGTTTTAGATCATAGGGGAATGCAGGGTGAAGTTAAACCCAGGCGCATTAACTTCGACGCTGGGGTACAGGATGCCAGGGTACAGACTAGAGGGTACAGACAGGAGGGTACAGACTAGAGGGTACAGACAGGAGAGTACAGACTGGAGGGTGCAAACGGGAGAGTACAGAGCGCCCAATTCATTAGGTGTATCACTTTTGCATGGGATACATTATCCTTTTGCGTCTTTGTCTTCGGGATAATTCGGGAAAAACCAGCTATGGAATTACAGAATAAAACCGCCTTTATTACCGGCGGCGCATCTGGTTTGGGGCTTGCCACAGCGAAAAAATTTGTCGCGGCGGGTGCCAATGTCATGTTGTACGATCTGAATGGGGAAATGCTACAACAGGTAGCGGCCGAGATTGGGCAGCAGGCCGCGTGGTATGCGGGTGATGTGGCGGACGAGCTCGCTGTCGGCGAAGCCATAGCTGTTGCCAGGGAGAAATTCGGGACTATTCATATTAATGTGAATTGCGCCGGCATCGGTGGTGCGGCACGCACGGTGGGCAAGAATGGACCCATGCCCCTGGAAAAATTCGAGCACATAGTGCGGGTAAACCTTATTGGTACTTTTAATGTCCTGCGCTTGTGTGCAGAAGTCATGCAGGTGAACGAGCCAACGACAGAGGATGGCGAACGCGGGGTGATTATCAATGTCGCCTCTATCGCGGCTTTCGATGGTCAGACGGGGCAAGCCGGTTACGCCGCCTCCAAGGGCGGCATCGTCGCCATGACGTTGCCTATCGCCAGAGATCTGTCTAAACGCGGAATACGCGTCATGACCGTGGCGCCAGGTGTATTCGAAACACCTTTATTGGCTTCGGCCCCGGACGAGATTCGAGATCCCCTGATCGCGATTACTCAATTTCCAAAACGACTGGGACATCCGGATGAGTTTGCCGATCAAGCGGCGCATATTGTGACCTGTGCCTACCTCAATGGTGAAACCATTCGACTCGATGCCGGTATCCGAATGCCAGCGCTATAGCTATATTTTTCGAGACATGATTTTTCGCCGCATAAAATTCGCAATTTTAGTAACGCAGAGTTATACGATAACTAGTTTAGTCAATACGAAAAAAGTTTAGTCAAATACGAAAAAAGTTTAGTCAAATACAAAACAGTTTATTCGAATACAAAATAATTAGCTGGGGGATAACACAGTGGCTGATGCTTATATAGTAAGTGCGGTACGTACCGCAACAGGCAAGAAGAAAGGGCGATTGAGCAAACTGCATCCGGTAGACATGGGCGCGATAGTGGTCGATGAGTTACTCGAGCGCACCGGGATACCCAATGATGCAGTCGACGATGTTATTTTTGGTGTGGTTATGCAAATCGGTTCACAGGCGAGTAATCTGGGTCGAAATGTTTCCATGTCTTCCAATCTTGATCTCAAGGTGCCCGGTACTACCGTCGACAGGCAGTGCGGGTCTTCGCTACAGGCTATTCAATTCGGTGCCCAGGCGGTGATGTCGGGCACTCAGGATGTAATAATTTCCGGTGGTGTCGAAGCCATGAGCACGGTGGAGATAGGCTCGAATATTCGTGATGGCCTGGAACACGGCCGTGGCGTACCCAAGGGCGAGCGTCTGGAGATGCAATACCCGGGTATTCAGTTCAGTCAGTTCGATGGGGCAGAATTACTGGCAGAGAAATATGCAATAACCCGAGAGGAGTTGGATGCATTTGGTTTGCTCAGTCATCAACGGGCGAGTGCCGCCACGGAAAAAGGCTACTTCAAACGAGAAATCGTTCCGCTGAATATCAAATTGGAAGATGGCAGCGCGGCCGTGCATAGTGTCGATGAAGGCATCAGAGCGGGCGCCACCCTGGAAGGGATGCAGTCTCTCAATTCGCTGCGCGAAGGGGGAGTCATTACCGCAGGCACGGCGAGTCAAATAAGCGACGGTGCGGCGGCGGTAATGATCGCTAACGAGCACGCCATCAAGAAATACAATTTGCCGGTTCGAGCCAAGATACATTCTCTGGCCGTGGTTGGATCCGATCCGGTAATCATGTTGGAGGGGCCCATTCCCGCCACAGAAAAAGTGTTAGAAAAAGCAGGATTGACTATCGATGATATCGATCTGTATGAAGTGAACGAGGCATTTGGCTCGGTTCCCCTGGCCTGGGCAAAAGCGCTTAACGCCGATTTGGATAAGCTGAATGTGAATGGGGGCGCCCAGGCATTGGGTCATCCTTTGGGAGCCACCGGAGCAAAACTGATGACTACCCTGTTACATGAGTTAGAGAGACGTGAGGGCCGCTACGGTCTTATCGCCATCTGTGAGGGTGGCGGTACCGCCAATGCCATGATCATCGAGCGCATGGACAAAGTTACCGGCTAGGTTTTACCCGTAGTACCAATTCATGAGGGAATGAAAATGTTTGCAGTGCACCAATCACCATGGATGGATGAAGAACTACATATTATGCGCGACGCCGTGGGCAAATTTCTGCAAAAGGAATTTGTCCCCTTCATGGATAAATGGGAGAAGCAGGGTTTTGTGGACCGTGATGCCTGGTTGAAAGCGGGTAAGGCCGGTCTTCTTTGTGCGTCTATCCCGGCCGAATATGGCGGTGGCGGCGGTAACTTCAAACATGAAATGGTATTGGTTGAAGAGTTGAGCTATGCCAACATCACCGGATTTGGTAATGGTGTCCATTCCGGTATCGTGGCGCACTATATTAATTCTTACGGCACCGAAGCACAGAAACAAAAGTGGCTGCCAAAAATGGCCAGCGGAGAAATAGTCTCCGCCATCGCCATGACTGAGCCTGGTGCCGGCTCTGACTTACAGGCGGTTGCCACTACGGCGATACGCCAGGGCGAGCAGTATGTGCTGAATGGACAGAAGACATTTTTGACCAATGGCATGACGGCGAATCTTATTTGCGTAGTCGCGAAGACCGATCCGGCCGAGAGCGGAAGAGGCATCTCGCTAATCATGCTGGAGACTGAATCCGTAGAAGGTGAGGGCGGATTTTCACGCGGACGCAATCTTGAAAAGCTTGGCATGAAGGCGCAGGACACGGCGGAAATTTTCTTCGACGATGTAAGGGTGCCGGCCGAAAATTTGTTGGGCAGCCTGGAGGGCAAGGGTTTCATTCAGTTGATGGAACAGCTGCCACAGGAACGCTTAATTATTGCCGCCGGTGCCTGCGCTGCCATCGAAAAAGCCTTAAAAATAACCAGCGAATATGTCAAAGAGCGTAAGGCTTTTGGCAAGCGAATTCTGGATTTTCAGAACACCCAGTTTCGCCTGGCGGAACGTTATACCGAAGCCAAACTGGCCAGAGTTTTTGTGGATGACTGCGCGATGAAGTTGGCGGAAGGAAAGCTGGATGCCAGCACGGCCGCTATGGCGAAGTGGTGGACTACGCAGAAGCAATGCGAGATTGTCGATGAGTGCCTGCAATTTTTTGGTGGCTATGGCTATATGATGGAGTATCCCATCGCCAGGATGTATGCCGACAGCCGAATTCAAAAAATATACGGTGGCAGTAACGAAATCATGAAGCTGCTAATTGCCCGTGAAATCTAGATTAATTTAGCTGGCTCAATACGCTCTCGGTCCAGGAAGTGTTTTTCACGCAGCGAAAACCGGTATGATTAGCACTGGCGCTCGGCTTAGCCGGCATTCTGGCGCTGACACGAAAGCCGCTACAATAGTCATCGCGACAAAGGAAAGAGCCGCCACGAATACTTCGCTTGGCAATCGCCGGATCGGCAGGATCAATGCTTTGCTCTTCAGCGACGCCCGTCGGGTCGGTGCTTGAGCTCATCGAATAGTATTCAGGATGGTACCAGTCAGACACCCATTCCCATACATTGCCTGTTATGTCATGAAGGCCGTAGTCATTGGGAGGGAAACTGCCAACAGGTGAGGTAGTTTGATATCCATCCTGCCTCTGCTGCTCGGCAGAGGAGGTACCCTGCCAGGTATTGCTTACCGCTTCCGTGCGATGCAAGGGTTGGTTTCCCCAGCTATATATTTCCCCTTCTCTTCCACCGCGCGCCGCAAATTCAAATTGCGCCTCGGTTGGTAATTGTTTGTCCAGCCAACCGCAGTAGGCGAGAGCATCGGCAAAACTAACCTGTACCACAGGATGATCTGACTTATCTTCGATGCTGTCAGTTAATCCCTGGGGGTGACGCCAGTCTGCATGCATTACCAAATCCCACCAGTCGAGCGGATTAAAATTCAGGATAGGCTGTTCGCCGGGAAATTCGAAAACCATGGAGTCCCCGGCCTTCTCTGAGTCGGTAATATAGTCAGTGGCCGCAATAAACTGCGCGTAGTCGGCATTGCTAACTTCAAACTTATCTATCCAGAAACCACTCAGGCTTACTTCGTGAGTGGGGCTCTCATCTGGCATGCCTTTGTCCGAGCCCATAAGGAAAGTATCCGGCTCTAGCCACGTCATGTTTTCAAACGAGGGCTCAGATTCAATGACTATATAGTTATCAACGGCGGCGATAGCGACAACTACCGCCGTGCCTATCAGGGCTTGCTTTGCGCTTGTCATGGAGCTTATTTCTACTTCCTGTGGCTACAGCTACTACGTCTTAAAGGCGAGTTTGCCCGAGAGGCCAGAGCGGGGAGTTTGATAGAAACCAGAATTGGTGTTTAGCCTACACCCGCCCGTTATACCAGATTTTGTGCTTCGATACAGCGATTCGAGCCCATTAATCGACAGCCCACCCGTACAGCTGGTTGACACTCAGTTTCCTAATATCTGCCGAATGACGGACTAACTCCTTCTGCAACAGTTCTGTTCATAGTGCGCTATAGCTAAATAGTGGCATAATCGGCTCAGTTCCTTCCCAATAGCCAGACTTCAAAGCAGGAGAAGTTACCGTGAATCATGGCATGAATAGCAATACCACAAGCCCGTCGCCCCTTCGTTGTCTGTTCTACGCGCTGGCAGCGAGTATGGGTTTGGCCAGCAGTGGTTTCGCCGCCGAAACTGGCTATATAACACCACTCACCGAATTTGGTGCCCCGGATTTGCAGGGCACCTGGTCACTGGCTACACAAACTAATCTGGAGCGGGCTGAGCGCTTTAATGGCAGCCTGGTGATCTCGGAAGAAGAAGCGATTCTAATCGAGGCCAGAGTTCAGGCGCGCAATGAAGCCAGCAATCAACCTAGTGATCCCGATCGCGAAGCCCCTTCGGCGGGGCAGAATGTCGGGGGTTATAATACTTTCTGGATGGATCCGGGAGACAGGTTGGCGGTGGTGAATAACGAAATCAGAACGTCGGTATTGGTTGACCCTGCCGACGGGCAACTTCCCTATAGCGAACAGGGGCGTATCAATCTGGCGGCGGCTATGCAGCAAAGGCAATCTTATGATGGACCCGAAGTGCGACCCCTGGGTGAGCGTTGCATGGTGGGTTTTGGTTCATCGGGTGGCCCGCCTAAACTCCCTGTTTTGTATAATAACAATACCCAAATCGTGCAGACCGAAACCTATGTGATTCTGCTGGCAGAGATGAACCACGATGCCCGGATTGTACGCCTAGATGCGGCGCATCAGGACCCGCCTCTGTATCCCTGGCTTGGTGATTCCGTGGGGCACTATGAAGAAGATACGCTGGTCGTTGTGACCACTAATTTTCATCCGCAACAGGGTATGCGCTCCTCGCTGGAGCATCGATTCTATGGTTCTGTGCAGATGAAAGTAACCGAGCGCTTCACCCGCACGGCGGAAGATACAATCCTGTATCAATTTACCGTGGAAGACCCGGAGAATTACTCGCAGCCGTGGAGCGGCGAATTGCCAATGAATAAGAATGGAGAGCAGGTTTTCGAATATGCCTGCCATGAAGGAAACTATGCCATGCCAGGAATTTTGGCCGGCGCCCGACGCGCGGATTTCGAAGGTATAGATTACGCACCGACCGATCCGGGTCAGTAAGCCACTATGACAGGAAGCTGTGGCAGGAAACTATGAAAGGAAACTATGAAAGGAAACTATGACAGGAAGCTGTGGTAGGAAAAGCCTGTGAAAAAAGGCCGCAATGAGACCTTTTTTCACAACACATCTAGCCGTTCACCGCACCTCTGTCAGCGCTGATCCGGAAGCTGGTAGCCCTCGGCAGTTAGTTTTGCGCGGATAGTTTTCTTGTCGATCTTTCCGGTAGAGGTCAGGGGAATGGCATCCGTTGCAATAACATCATCGGGTAATTGCCACTTCGCGAAAATCTGACTGCAATGTTCCAGTACGGCATCCTTATCCAATGACTGACCCGGAGCCATGACCACCAGAGCCACAGGACGTTCATCCCACTTCGGATGAGGTTGAGCCACCACAGCGGCCTGTGCGATTTCGGGCATGCCGACGATATGATTTTCCAGATCCACCGAGGATATCCACTCACCGCCGGATTTGATCAGATCCTTGGAGCGATCGGCAATTAACAGATACTGTTCGGCATCTATCTTGGCGACATCACCGGTGACCAACCAACCGTCGTGAAATTTGTCTGGCTGAGGATCGTTGAAATACTCCGAGGCAATCCAGGGACCGCGAATACACAACTCACCCACCGCTTCCCCATCCTGGGGTAGGCGGTTCCATTCTTCATCAGATTTCAATTTCAAGCCCGGGCATGGCCAGGCCGGCCTTGGCGATGTTTTCAAACTGCTGGTCTTCAGAAATATTCAGATGGGAGCGCTTCGCGACCTTTCTTGACAGCGTTCCCAAGGGATTGGTTTCGGTCATGCCCCAGCCCTGAATCATTTCTACATTAAGCTTGTCCCAATACCAACGCATCATCGACACCGGCGGCGCAGAACCCCCGCAGGTAAGACGCGTCAGTTTGCTGAGATCATATTTGTCCGGCTCGGCTTCCAGTGCCGCTCTAACTCCTTGCCAGATTGTAGGGACCCCGGTAGAGATGGTGACTTCTTCCTCGTGCATTAATTTCAGAAAGGCATCGGGCACCATGAAGCGGTGGCACATCACCTGTTTGCAGCCCAGCATAGAGGCACAGAAGGGCAACCCCCAGCCCATGGCGTGAAACATAGGCACGATGCCCAGTATCGAATCCAGCGAGGACAGGCCGATGGAATCGGTCAGACACTCGGTCAGTGTGTGCAGGTAGGTGGAGCGATTGGTGTACATCACGCCCTTCGGCTTGCCGGTGGTTCCCGAGGTGTAACACAGGCCCATGGGTGAAGTTTCATCGATCTGCGGCCAGTCATATTCTGTTGGCTGATTGGCGATGAAGTCTTCGTAGTCGATCTGGTTTTTAAAAGAGCTCTCGCCGCCTTCACCATGACGGCAGATGACTAACAACTCGACGCCGGACAGTTTCTCCCAGAGCGGTTCCAGTAAGGGCAATAAATCTTCGTCGGCAAAGATCACCCGGTCATTGGCGTGATTAATAATGTATTCCAGATCAGAGGCGGACAGGCGGATATTCAATGTGTGTAGCACCGCGCCCATGGAAGGCACGCCCTGGTATAACTCGAGATGACGATAGTTATTCCACATAAAGCTGCCGATGCGATCCCCCACTTTAATACCATGGGCATTCAGTGCATGAGCAACCTGGTTGGCTCTGTCCCAGGTTTGCTTCAGGGTTTGCCGGTGAGTCCCGTTGGCCTGCAGGGTGACGATTTCAACATCAGGGTCCAGAATTGCCCCTCTGCCCAGTATGCGTGACATCAGTAGAGGTGTGTTTTGCATGGTCATTCAGGTATTCCCCCGTTACTTCTTGTTTTGTGTAGTTAGTATAGTTTGTGTAGTTAGTATAGTTTGTGTAGTTAGTATAGTTAGATCAAGGACCCGCAGAATAGCGATAAATAAGCCTTTGTTCAAATGCCATAGTCAGAATTCTGCAGGATACAAGGGTGTGCACACAGAGGCTTGTTTTGCAGTGTCTTGTTAGTTCAAGGATTCGCGGAATCAGGATAAATACGTTTTCGTTCATGTGACAGGTGCAGAATTCTGCAGGATAGAAGGGTGTCTGCACAGGGACTGGTTTTGCCGCGACTAGCGCCCAGGGATGGGAGCGCGGGAGGGCCCACTGGAGCGGTAAAACCAGTCCCTGTGCGGATGCCCGTCAAAAGAACACAAGATTCAGGTTTTTGATTTTGGCTGCTTTGTAGGTTTGTTATGTTCAGGGCCATGTTCATATCTTTGTTCAGGTCCGGCCGAAGCAGGGAGGGTGCTGCCTTCGCCACTCCAATGGGCCATCCCTGGCCCTCCCGCGCTCCCGTCCCTGGGCGCTAGTCGCGGCGAAGGCAGCACCCTCCCTGCTTCTTGATGGCTGTGAGATATTTATCTTTTTCGAACATACTTCTTGATGGCTGTGAGATATTTATCTTTCCGATTACCTTATTGGCTTTCGCTTGATCAAACCGTTGGCGAATTGAATTGGTGGGCTGTGGGGTTTATGCTCGGATGCATACAGGAGAGTCGCTTAGCGGGGGAACAGAATGATTAGTGCCAGGGAACATCCGAAGAAGAGTGTTACGGTAAACGGCAAGAGCATGAGCTATGTGGAGATGGGAGAGGGTGATCCCATTGTTTTCCAGCATGGGAATCCGACTTCGTCTTATCTGTGGCGTAATGTGATGCCCCATCTGGCAGATCAGGGTCGCTGCATTGCCATCGATCTGATTGGCATGGGGGATTCTGACAAACTGGATGATGTGGGCCCCGATAGTTACACCTTTGTGCAGCACAGAGAGTATCTCGATGGGGCGCTGGAAGCCCTAGGCGTGAAAGACAATGTCACCTGGGTGATTCATGACTGGGGCTCGGCCCTGGGTTTTGACTGGGCGAATCGACACCGTGATGCGGTGCGGGGCATTGCCTATATGGAAGGCATTGTCAGGCCGGTAAGTTGGGACGACTGGCCGGAGGCCGCACGGGGTGTGTTTCAGGGTTTCAGATCGCCGGCGGGCGAAGCAATGGTGCTGGAGAAGAACACCTTTGTGGAACGAGTGTTGCCGGGTTCTATCCTGCGGGATTTAAGCGACGAAGAAATGAATGTCTATCGACGTCCGTTTATCAATGTCGGTGAAGACCGAAGACCAACCCTCACTTGGCCACGGCAGATTCCTATCGAGGGTGAGCCGGCAGAGGTTGCGGCGATAGTGCAGAGTTATGCCGACTGGCTGGAGGAGGCGGATGTGCCTAAATTGTTTATCAATGCCGAGCCAGGTGCAATATTAATTGGCCCGCAGCGGGAATTCTGTCGCTCCTGGCCAAATCAGACTGAGGTCACCGTGGCGGGTAATCATTTCTTGCAAGAGGACTCACCCCATGAGATCGGTGAGGCGATAGCTACGTGGAGAGCTAAATGGATAGCTAAATAGAGAGCTAAATGGATAGCTAAATAGAGAGCTAAATAGAGAGCCAAGTGGAGAAGTGGACTTGTCTAGAATTAATCGAGTCAGGGTGTTGGTAACGAGTATGCGAGTTATTTGAATGAACATTGCAGGCGTTCAGGCGAGAAAGATTTTCAGATCAATTACGCTGGTGACGGCGGTGTTATTTTGCGCGCTGCTTAGTGCGCAGACTCCCGACGGTCTAACTATTAAAGATAAAATTGTTGGTCGCTGGGTAATCAACGAAGCACTGAGTGATAACAGCGATGATCAGGTAGAGGCGGCGATAAAGGAAGGAGGCGGCAAGGTTGCCCGGCGCTTCTTTAAGAAGAGGGCGGAAGATTTCTATCGCGGAGGGCCCGTAGAGCAGGAGCTCTACGATCGCATATCCTACGACGATGTGCTGACCATCGCCTACACTGAGCCCGAGTTCCGGTTTAGCTATGCCGATAACTATCTGCGCGTATTTCATACGGACGGGCGTCGGCGCAGTATTACCGCCAATGATTTTTACACCGAGGGTGGCGAAGATTTTTCCTTCGCCAACTGGGAAGAAAACGCGCTAATCGTTGAGGCAAGACCCAGAGATGGGGGTTTTACTCTCGAGACCTATACGCTGCAAGCGGATGGCAAGCAATTGCGGGTAGAGATGCAGATCGAGCCGGATTCTTTTCGTGCGGCTATTAATCTGGTGCGAATCTACGATCGAGTAGACTGAACAATTATTTCTTCTTCCACATCGCTCTGATTAACTTAGCATTATCAGCTTAGCATTATCAGCTTAGCATTATCAGCTCAGCCCTATCGACTTAGGGGCCAGCCTCATCACACATGCATTGAAATAACAGCAGCAAGCTTACACGATTGACGATGTAGCTTGCTGCCGCTTTTTAATTACAAGGGTTTGACGAATTTCAATGTCATGCGATCGCTCTCGCCGATGGCGCTGTACTTGGCGCGATCTGTATCTTTTAATCGATACTCAGGAGGAAGCGTCCATACCCCTGCTGGGTGAACAGTAGAATCATTTGCATTGGCATTAATTTCAGATTTTTCAAGCAGTTCAAAACCCGCCGCCGTGGCAAGTTCAATCACGTAGGCTTCTGTCACATAACCCGATGTGCGCATGACTTCCATGCCGGCACCAGGCTTGGCGCGATGCTCAACGACACCGAGAATGCCGCCGGGTTTTAGCGCCGTGTAAAAAGTGGCGAAGAATTCATTTTCCTGGCCGGCCATGATCCAGTTATGTACATTACGAAACGTCAATGCCATGTCGGCAGAGCCTGGGGGAGCGATGGCGACTTCGTGTGGTGGGTTAAGATGTCTTACGGTGATCTTGCCGTACAGTTCAGGCTCTGCAGTAATCTTCGCCTCAAAATTTCTTAGATTGGACGGCATATAGGAAGCCGAGGCATTCGGTGAAAAATGTGCGGCGTAGTATTTGCCGTGATCTCTCACATAGGGTGCAATAATTTCTGTATACCAGCCTCTGGACGGCAGTATTTCTATGATAGTTGTATCCGGTTCAAGACCGAAGAACTGCAGAGTCTCCACCGGATGTCGAAATTCGTTGCGAACAATATTTGCCTCGCTGCGATGACTGGCAGTGGTAAGTTGCTCAAGACTCATTTGGCCTTCGTGGTGATCAGCCAATGCCAGTGGAGGAAAGCCTGCAAGCAGCAGGGAAATAAAAACAGGCTTTAGTGTTTTGCAAAGTTTCATAAATTCACCTTTAAAAATGGGTTTTGTCTCATAACTTGAAGTAAGCGAAATTTTGACTAATCGATACCCGGACGATTAGTGAATTGAAATTTAGCCACAGGTTCTGTCTACGGCTAAAAGATTCTGGCACGAAAATAGAGGACAGGCCACTGATTTGCGCTATTTAAATTTTTAGGAACAGAAGGAATGTCCTTAAAGTATAGGGTGCTTTCCCCTGTATTGTGTTGTGTGGCTTATCTTCTTCTCGCTATTTTCCTTAAGCAGTTTTCCTCACGCTGTCTTATTTATACTGTTTTGCTCATGCCGGTTTGCTCATGCTATTTTACTTATGCTGTCTTACTCATGCTGTCTTACAACACGGACAATTAGCCGATCCGCTGAGCATGACCGATTCGGCGGCCTTAACATTGTCGGCCGCGCTTTGGCGGCGTGTTGCAAAGCCGGCGGTGGCGGCAAGCTGTGCATTCAGCGCGGGGTTTGCCTGCGCCGATTGCTGGCCGTGATAGCCAGTGTAAATTTGGTAACGGTGATCGTTAATATCGGTGTTGACTGAAATTGTGTTGGCGTTGAGCACCTGAATATTGTCCAGGGTGACACCATCACAGAGAACAAGTACATCCCTGGCATTCGGTAGATTGCTTATGCGCCAGGTGGTGGCCTGGCCACGACGGGATCTGTCGCCCACATAGGTGCCGATATGCAAGGTGCCCGTGTCTTTGTCATTCCAGGCCTGATCGACGCCCAGGTTGGGATAGTCCACGCCTTCCAGTGTCGGTGCCTGATACTTGTCCATGTGCTTGACCTTGAACGCCTCGGACCAGCTGCCCTCGGCAATTTCAGAAGTCATCATCTGGGCGCTGCCCTGACCGCGCGGCCAGGGTTCGCCGTTATTAAACCACCAGCCGAATTTGTCCATCTCCTCACCGAAGAATTTAGGCTCGCTGGCGCGCTCGGCGGCGGCACTGAGCCGTTCGGCGACGGCATGGTCACCCAGCGCTCTGGCGATGGTCAATCCGTTAGCGGAGGGGCGAATTTCCTGCGCGGGATTTCGCCAACCCGAGGTGTTGGCGACATTATCGTAAATCAGCGTGGCAATTTCCGGCGACTGCGGGAGTAAATAGAAGGCGATACCCAAGCCGCCAGCCGCACCAGGATTGTTCAGCTTAAAGTCTTCCTGAGGATCGTAGTACATGGTGGCCCATTCCATCTCGTTACGGTCGTTAAAGGCCATGTAGTTGTCTTTAGCGAACTCGACCCAATTTTCGAACACGCCGTGGGCATTGCTGCTTACTCCCAGTTGATCGGATAAATACATGCCCAGCCCGGCCGCGCTATTACACAGCGGCCAGATCTTGGTGTTCTCGCACTGGGGGCCTTCGGGATGGTCTGAATATTGTTGGTGTAGATGGGCTACGATTCTCGGCTGGGTCCATTCGAAGTGTTCATTCTCGTAGCCGGCAATTTGCCAGGGCTGTTCCCATTTATCGTCGCCGGAAACGTATTTGTAGATACCTAGCACCAGGTTCAGCCAGCCGCGGAAAAACAGGTTGCCGTCGGCACCGATTGGATCGGGCTGCAAGCCCCAGGGTTCGACCCCATTGGCAACCCAGCCGGGGAAGTTGTAATTGCCTTTTAGACGCTCGGGCCAGCCACGCATCATGGCTTCGGGATAGTTGCCGCGATCCGGGCTGTCCCCGATAAAAGTATTCCAGTCGATGGCCGCCCAGTAGGCCGTATGGCGGGTGGCTAACTCATCCATGACGCGGGTATACACTTCGCGCCAGGCCGGCGTTTGATCCGCCATCATCAGGATGGGGTAGCTGGAATCGGACAAATCAAAGCGCGGATAGCTCAGGTAGGGAGCAGCGCTGTATTGGTCCCACCAGGGGTGCGGGCCCGTTCTATCCTCGCCACCCTCGTTAAAGTCGATGGGGCTACGAGGTGGGAGTGTAATCCCCCAGGGAAGCTCCTCGTCACCGCGGTAGCTCCAGTCATCGGGGGTTGTGGCCTTCTGCCAGATAAACCGCAACCAGCCCTTGGTGCGTTCGTTGTGCTGGGGGTGGAAGCCCGTGGTCTGGGTTTGAGTCGCGATGGGGTCGGAGCCGACGGCTGCACAAGCGCCTAATGCGGCGGCACCACCGGTTACTGCCGCGCCCTTCAGAAAGGTGCGTCTGGAATTTGTGCTCTGAATTGCCATGGAATCTCCACTAAGCGTGTATCATCAACGTTCAACGTTGAAAATAGCATTACTGAGTTGAAGGCGCTAGGTCGCTAGAGTAATTCAGGACTAAATTCGGGCTTGCGGCGAATTGCTTCCAGGAAGGCGACTTGTTAGCTTGGGCTAAGCCAGGATAAACCGCGTAGAAACAGGTTGATTTCAGAATGACCCAGACCCTCTTTAATTTGCCAATGACAGTGCGCGATTATGAATGCGATATGCAGGGCATTGTTAACAACGCCGTGTATCAAAATTATTTGGAACACGCGCGGCATGAATTTTTATTAAGCAAAGGACTGGATTTTTCTGAGCTGACCAGTCGCGGTGTGATCGTGGTAGTCATTCGTGCCGAGTTGGATTACAAGCAGCCCTTGCGCTCCGGCGACAGCTTCCTCGTTAGCGTAGCCACCCGACAAGTGTCGCGTTTAAAGCTGACCTTTGATCAACAGATTAGAAAACAGCCTGACGGAGAGCTAATGCTTGAGGCGCAGATAACAGCCACCTCGCTGAATGCGCGCAATCGACCTTATTTTCCCGAAGAATTAAAAGTGCTGCTTTAATTGGGGGCTCGTCTGCTTACTGCTCTCTAGTGGGATGTTGTAGTTGTTATATAAATTGTTACATAGATTGCTACATAGATTGCTACATAGGTTGCTACATAGATTAGTCAGAATAAAAAAAGCCCCCAGGGGAGCGGGGGCACAAAGGGCATAAGTGAATCGCTTGTTTGGAAACAATTTAGGAACAAGTTGTGCAGAAACAAAGCGATTCACTATAAAGGAACTGGAGGTGCCGCTATTTATTTCAGAAGAATGTTAAAAAATCGAATATTCCAGCAATAAATTTTAAACTGTGCTCAAGCCAGGACGCGGAAAACTACATGGCCGAAGCCCTGTCTACCCCATTTTCCTTGTCACTTAGCGATAATTCCCGGCAAGGCTGTTGCGTACACCAGGCAGCAAGTCTTGCCGACTACAAACAAGTTGAACAATATGAATAAAACCCAAAACCAGCCGCTCGAAAGCAAGCTGCGAAAAATCGAAGTTGAGAAAGAAGGCAACTACGACAAGCGTACTGAGCATCTTGATGATCAAGGCCGATCAATATTTATCAACCGGCTGATTCTCGAAGACTCCCCCTACTTATTGCAACATGCGCACAATCCGGTGAACTGGTATGCCTGGGGGGAGGAAGCCTTCGCCGATGCGAAACAACAGGGCAAACCGGTTTTTCTATCGATTGGTTATTCCACCTGCCATTGGTGTCACGTAATGGAAGTGGAGAGCTTCGACAATATTGCGGTCGCCGAAGTGCTGAATAAACATTTCATCAGCATCAAGATGGACCGGGAGCAGTATCCCGATATTGATGAAGTGTATATGACCGGTGTGCAACTTATGTCGGGCCAGGGGGGTTGGCCCATGTCGAACTTTTTGCTGGCCGATGGCAAACCCTTTTTTGCCGCCACCTATTTTCCGGCGGCAAATTTTATTGCCTTGCTGCAGCAAATCGTCGATGCCTGGGCCGAGAAACGCGGCGAACTGGAAGTCAGCGCGACAAAAATAAGCGAATCCATCGATCGACTCTTAAGCGAAAGAACAGCCGCCGCAGCCTTGCAGCCACAAGTGCTGGAAAACACCTTGCAGGCGCTCATGCAAAGAGAAGATCGCAGCGAAGGCGGGCTGGCCGGTGCGCCGAAGTTTCCCCAGGAGCCTTTATTATTGCTCATGCTGGACAGGGTCAGAAGACAGCGGGATTTAAACGCCATGGGTTTTGTCGAGCGTGCCCTGGAAGGAATGGCACGGGGCGGCATTTATGATCAGGTGGGCGGCGGCTTTCATCGCTACAGCGTAGATGCCCAGTGGCTGGTGCCCCACTTCGAGAAGATGCTGTATAACCAATCGCAATTGGGACTGGTGTATTTAGAGGCCTATCAACTAACCGGCAATGGCTTCTTCAAGCGAGTCTGCGAACAAACCCTGGACTATGTGCTGCGTGACATGCAATTGCCGGGCGGCGGATTCTATTCGGCAACCGATGCTGACAGCGAGGGAGAGGAAGGGACGTTTTTTACCTGGACCATTGAAGAATTGAAAACCGTATTAGACAGCGAGGAGCAAGAGTTTGTGATTGCTCTGTTCGGAATGACAGACTATGGGAATTTCGAGGGCTCGAATATTCTGAATCTATCCAAATCGCTTACAGAATCGCTTACCGAATTGCTCACTGAATTGCTCACTGAATCGACAGGGGAATCCCGGCAAAATGATTTCACGGCGTATCTGGATGACCTATTAAGCAAACTCTATCAGGCGCGCGAGCAGCGCATTCACCCACTCAGAGATGACAAACTTATTATCAGCTGGTCCGCCGCCATGATAACCACGTTGACCAGGGCGGCTTATTTGCTGGATCGGCAAGACTGGTTGGCAGCGGCCGAGCGCGCCGCACAATTTATGTGGATTAACAACGTGGCCGAGGACGGTCAGTTAAATAGCCGGTCAAATAGCCAGTTAAATAGTCAGTTAAACAGTCAGTTAAACAGTCCGTCAAATAGCCAGTCAAATAGTGAGTTAAACAGCCAGTTAAACAGTCCGTCAAATAGCCAGTTAAATAGTGAGTTAAACAGTCAGTTAAACAGTCCGTCAAATAGCCAGTTAAAACGCATTTATCTGGACGGCACCGTATCCATAGCCGGGCAGTTGGAAGACTACGCCAATTTCACCGAAGCACTTATAAATCTGTTTGATGCGACCGGCAATGGCGACTATCTGCAACAGGCCGCTCAGTTGATGGAAATGGCTGTTAGTGAGTTTTGGGATGAAGCAAACGGCGGCTTCTACTTAAGCCCCAGTCAACAAACCGGCCCCCAACTAACGCGCTCACGCAATGCCAGCGATGGCGCGACACTGTCTGCCGTTGGCGGCGCTTTGCAGTGCTTGTTGAAACTAAACCAGCGCCATGTGCTTATGAACGCCCAGCAGGATATGGAACTAACCTGGCGAGAAAAAGCGGACGCCTGCATTGCCTCGTTGATCGCGTCGGTTAACGACAATCCCATGAGTCACTCCAGTGTGCTGCGGGCCATTACCGAGAACGCGCAAGGCGCGCTTGATGTCATTCAGTACAGCGATGGCGGCAGGGCAAAAGTCAGTGTCAACAAAATCGGCGCCAGCAGCGAGTCCAACATGCAGCTTGAATTCCGCGTTAGCCTGCAACCCGATTGGCATGTCACTGCCGATCAAGCAGCAGAAAGTGAATTCATGCCTATTCAGCTGAGTACCACCGAGCAGGAAACCCATTGGCGGGTTTTAACTTGTCGTTACCCGCAGGCAACTGGCCAGCTAAAACAGAGTGATGGCCGTTCAATTCCAATCTATGAAAACGATTTTGTGATTAGCGTAGAGCTGGAGCGCACAGCCGATCAGACAGACCTGCTGTCCGCCAGTGCCGGGATAAGCTTGCGCCTGCAGCTATGCAATGAGAAACATTGCCTGCTCCCGCAGACACTAAGCTTTAGAATCTGATCCAGCAAAACAAGAGCCAGGGGACACAGAACTAGGGGACACGAACTAGGGGACACTAATAAGTTAATAACTTAACCAAAAGCAGAACCAAAAGTAGGGGACACTAAAATCAAAAGTAGGGGACACTAATAAATTAATAACTTAAGCCTATGGCTTTGTTTCTATTCGGGTTTTTATTACTCACTTAGAATGTATTGGTATCGGACTTAAGTTATTAATTTATTAGTGTCCCCTACTTTTGGTTCTTAAGTTATTAATTTATTAGTGTCCCCTACTTTGGGTTTACCTGTAGTGGTCAACCAAAACTGGACAGTAAATTAGATTTTCCTTCCGCTACCGCGGGCGGCAATCCGCCATTTGCGGTATGTGGTCTTCGCCAATTGTAGTAGCTTTCCAAATAGCGACTTAGATCCTCTCTCGCTGCGTTGATAGAGCGATAGCCCAAAGGCGGTATCCATTCCGTCTTCAAACTGCGGAACAGGCGCTCCATGGGCGCGTTATCCCAGCAATTGCCTCTTCGGCTCATGCTCTGTTGGATTCGATGGCGCCAAAGCATCTGGCGAAACTTCCGAGAGGCATACTGGCTTCCCTGGTCTGAATGGAACATGAGCCCGGGGGTTACACCTCTGAACTCAACAGCGCGGTTCAGCGCCTCAATAACGAGTTGGGCGTCGGGTTTCTCTGACAAGGCCCATCCAACGACTCTACGAGCGCATAGGTCAATAATAACCGCCAAATAACTCCACTGCTCGCCAGTCCACACGTAGGTGATGTCGCCGCACCATACTTTGTTTGGCTTGCTTACGTCGAACTGCCGGTCCAGAAGATTAGGGATATCGACACGCGCTTGCCCAGTTCGCTTATACCTGTGTCCGGGTTGTCGAGAGACCAAGCTCGACTCTCTCATCAAGCTGCGTACTTTGAAGCGCCCCATAGGAAAGCCTGCGTCATTCATCTGCAGCACTAGCGTGCGACTGCCCGCTGACCGACGAGAGCCCTCAAACAGCTCCTGTATCTTCGCGCGCTGACAAAGTCGCTCGACATCGATCACCAGGCGGCGCTTCTTCGCGGCATAGTAACTAGATCGACAGACGCCCAAGAGGCGGCAGAGTCGTTCAACGGTCTCATGCGCTCTCAGTCGATCAATCAGTTTTATCGATTGATCTCTTCCGATACCAAGAGCGCTGTAGCCTTTTTTAATATGGATTTGTCCCGCTCCAGCTCGTTAATACGGGCCTTGAGCTTCTGGATCTCTCTTTGTTCATCGGTCAGAGCCTTGGTCTCGGGAACGCCACCATTACGCTCAAACTGAACTTGTTGAACCCAGCGCCGTAAACTGTTCTCGCTGACATCAAGCTGTAAACAGATGTGCGCCAAGGGATGGCCTTGATCTAAGACCATGGTGGCCGCTATCTGCAACCAGTGCTCATTGCTCTCAATGCCCCTCCATTGCGTCCACGTAGCCATTGGCTCACGTCGATTTTTGGCCACAGCTTTTAGCCGAATAGCACCAAGCCCGCTCTCATCATTGGTCCATATCACCTCTCCTAGACCCCAGCGGCCATCGGCGAGTTGCACGATAGGACCCGCGCCGCTTTCTAGGTTATAGCGAGAATCTTTCTGGTTTAGAAACGCTGAATACGATGCGCAGGCATTCGGGCCATGAAATTCAGCTGGAAGCGACAACCCTGTGTCACCGAGGGTTCCATTTAGAGCACGCTCCTCCATAGTGAGAAGCGCATCGGCCGTGGTAACTATCACTGAATCGCTGACAAAGAACCCGCTCGCAGGATTCGTAGCATGGTAGACAGGGTCGTCGCCTTGAGTATCGAAGTCTTGATTCATACACCAATCGCCCATTACCACTACGGCGGAGGCAGCGGCCGAGTGGCCAACTCGCTCAATATCAGTAAATTGCGGCATACTCATTGCCGATTCAATAGACGTTAGCTCTTCTCTGTCCCAAAACACTTTCTTCTCGGAGACGCCTTCATCGGTATCGATGACCCCATCGCTGAGGCCGTCTACTTTTGTCTGTAGAGTAAAGCAACCAAAGTCGTTGCAAACTTCCTGCAAGCTTTTCGATGGTGCCATCTCCAATGCAGTAAGTTCTAATAAAGAAAAGCTGAGGCTCTCGACATCTTGCAGTAGGAGCACCACGTCATAACGCGCTATTTCAACGTCACCTTGTTTGACATCAATCCAGTAAAGCCTGAGCTCGCGAGTTAAAGATGCAAATGTATTTTGAGTCACTCCAAGTTTTGAGGGTGCGGCTTCAACAAGCCTAAAGCTCGTATCATCGATTAACTTGAGTGTTACATCGAAAATCCCCTGCCCGGTCACATTAACAGTAGCTTCAAGCAATCCATTTTGAACCTGAAAGGAGCCTCCTTCTTGCGACATTGCTGCGGGCGCCGCTAAGCAAAGTAAAAGAATCCAGGCAGACAATGCATTGGATTTATTTGGGCATCTAAATTGATTTTTCATAGGCTCGCAATTATTCGCTCTGCTAGGTTTTTGGTTTTCTATTGGCTACAGTAGTTGAATTTGGTCGTAGGGAAATAGCGCACAAGCAGTTCGTATACTTCCGGATGGTTCTCTTTTATATCTTCTCTGGTTGCAAATGGATTTGCATGTTCCGGTCCGGCATCCATGATGTAACCTTCCACTGCTTTGGCCCAATATTCGGACAGCGGTAATCCTTCTGGCACTTTTCCCGCTGCTCGATCTGCATTAGCAATATTCCATATTCGATCGTACCAATAAGTTTCGTTAGTTTCCTCAAACACTAAATGATTAAGAGTATGTCCCATTTCATGTATCGCGACGTTGCCACCAGCGTAGGCATTTCCTGGATAGCAGTACATAGTCGCGTTTGCGGTCATGTTGGGGTCGCTGCGTGTTTGTGCAAAGCCGCCTGATTCGTTTGATTTATCTGCGCCATACTCTGGAAGGGCAGCCGCATTGGTGTTGAAGAGTGAGACTCTCGCATTGTTTCGCTGCAATATGCCGCGCATCTCAGGTCGAGCAGATGTCATATAAATATAGGCTTCACGAACAGCTAACATTGCGTCATCGTCAACTTCATCACCAGCAACAATGATGACGCCAGCCGCTGTGGTGTATTTAGTGTAATACTCGAGGCCAGTTGGGCTTGGGGAATCGATTATTTTAGCGCCAGTGTCGATATAGTCGAATGTCCCCCAGTTATTTGCAAATTGAGGGCTAAATAAGCCAAATCCGACGAGCTCTGCTGCGGCGTTATAGACGTCTCGCTTTGAACCAGTGCCTTGATAAGCGCTACACAGGGCGGCATCTAGTGCATCGAATTGGGCTTTAGTGATCGAGAAATCCTCACCTTCTGGTGAAAAGTCTCCAGCAATGGTGGTAGAAGACGTTTTTGCGTAGTTTAGAATGTCTCCATAAAACCAGTGAGTAACGGGTCCACTGCTCAGTTTTTCTGAGTCTGGATCGGTCATATTATCTATTAGATCGGTTTCGCCACGCTTTTCGGCATTTCTTACTAGTGAACTCACATTTTCCCAGTACTCTTGTGCAGATACGGGCGTCGCTAATGCTGTTATCTCACTGCATGTTTTGGCCTCTGCCAGCTTGTACTGAATCTGATCAAATTTATAACCTCCAGCACTTGAAACCGGATTGCGTGTTGAATCAAAGCGCGTTATCAGTTCATAAGTGGTGTTTCGATCGTTGCCGATCGAGAGGTTTTTCGTTTCGAATAAGACTGACGTCACCTCTCCACTGGCGCTCAGGGAAACCTCAAAGGAATCGTCGCAGCCAATTAACGGGCGATAGGGTTTAAGGTCGACGCTTTTTAACATCAAGCTGTTGTTAATCAATTTGAAATCGATAGAAAGTGCTTCGCCAAAATTAGTTGATGAAGAGTCAATGTAAGCGCAGCCAGCGGAAAGCGTATTTGTAGCCGCATCGAAATTGCTTTGATATCGGTATGGCGCTATCGAGTCAGCTGCTGTGGCACAAAAAGTGGGGGAGCAAAGCGCTAGGACTAAACCACTTATTTTTAAAAATTGTTTATGTATTCTATGCGTCACTTCTAGGCTCCTCGATAGGTAAATTAGGGTGTGTGAGCAGGCGATTATTTTTGATGGGGCGTCTGTCATGCTGCACAGAGGAACGCAATTAACCCGAATGCATGGATTGGCTAATGCCAGCACGAATTTAAACGCTGGTCTTAGTTTCCGGCAATACGACGACTAAGTGGCATAGTAAGCGAGGAAATTGTAGTGGTCAACCAAAACTGGACAGTAAATTAGGTTTTCCTTCCGCCACCGCGGGCGGCAATCCGCCATTTGCGGTATGTGGC
>JABMOK010000139.1 GCA_013204155.1 Pseudohongiella sp.
AGTAGGGTTGGCTGTCCGTAAGTAGAGTGGAGTTGGCTGTTCGTAAGTAGAGTAGGGTTGGCTGTCCGTAAGTAGAGTCGAGTTGGCTGTCCGTAGAGAGATGTCCGTAGGGAGAGACAGAGGGGTCAGGGAGATATTTGCCCTGACCCCTTTTTTCTATTTGTATTTTGAAGGAAAGAAACGCACCGAAGCTCGCGCCGACTCAGGGTCGCAATCGTAGGTAGCTATGGTGTAGCCTTCCCGAGCAGGGATCCAGCGTGTCGTGTATGACGTGGGCTCGCGCAGGAACATGGGATCTTCGACTGTCAAGGTTATCCGCAGGTCTTCGCCATCCCTCCAGTAACGCTCGGTGACAACCTTCTGCGAGGATGAGGGAATGCCGTTGTAATCGTCGAAGCCCGCGACGTCGAACACAAAGTGGGTAGTCTCAACCAGTAGCGCGCCGTCTTCGTAGTGACCAACAGAGAATCCCTGGACACTGAAATCGGTAGATGTCGGCTCACGTCCATCGAGCCACACGGTACGCAGTTGGTCGTCTTTCTCGTATCTGAACAGGACACGGTCTGGCCATTGGGTGACCTCCATGTGGTACGGATCGTACTGAATTGCGGGAGACGAGGCTGGCTGGCAATCGTATTTGGGGGCGATAATTTCCTCCCATACTTGTTGATAGGCGAGTGCACGTTCGTTCAGCTTGGGGAAGTTATCCTCACCCCAGGGAACCGTTTCGCCGTTAACCGGACGCGCCCGGCCACCACCATCCCAGGTGCCTGCCAGGTCCGGAATCTCGCTGTCAACCGACTGGGCACTCAGCGGCGGGATTGCAACTCCCATCACCAGCGTAAGCATTACCGCCGCCGCGGCCTTTCCCTTCATGAATCTTTGCGTCTTTAATACTGCTTGCATAAGTTTTTCTACCTTCAATACGGGTTGCATAAATCCTCCAGCTTTCGAGTCGGCTGCAGGGCTGAACTAGATGATCGAGATTGGGCTATAGCTGGAAACAGGTTCCAGTCATTTAAGCACCAGCAATTTACTGGGGTGGCTGCACTCGTTCTTCGACGCGGCCGCCGTCCAGCACAGGGCTGCCGTCGGCTCTGGTCATACGCACGCAGCATAGGCCCTGGGAACCATCGGCTCGGGATGGTCGGCCGGAGGCCTTCACCATCATGCCGACAGGAAGAGAGTCGGGGGTCCAGCCTGTGCGTCTGAGTCCCACGGGCGCGCCGAGTTCGATCTGCCACTCGCTGGTTTCACCGTTGGCGCCGGCTACGTCGAGGTACAGGAATGCGTGAGGATTTCTGAAGACGAAGCGTGTTACGGCGCCCTCGATCTCGACTCGCTTCTCAGAATCATAAAAAGGTGCGCTCGAGTGGTGAGCGAGGGCGGGCAGGACCATCAGCCCAAAACCTACGATGACCGCTGTAGCGGCTGTTGTTATCCATCGACGAATGCTCATTGCTTACTCCTGTTGTCTGATTGTCGTTGCTGGTTGGCAATACCGAGGAAGAATAGTAACTATCGCTGCCTTAGTCAACGGCATTTACCTGAAATACCCCGTCAAATATGGCTGCGGAATAGAGTGCCACTTGGCCCTTCCGGCAAATCCCTTGGATGTGGGCGGCGGTAACTTCAGTGCTTCAAATTGATTGCTCTTCCACCAGCATCCGCCGCCGCTGTAGCGCATCATCCCACTGCCGGGGGACGGATCCGAGCAAGAATTGCTTCGGTGATTCTTGGCTGTGAGCCTGTTGAGCTTGCTTGGTGTCTCAATTCAACCCGTGTGCTGAGCCTCGTTTAACTCTCCGTCCAGGGGGCGCCGGTTAAAGGCGAATAACCTCTCATGCGCCATCGCTTTCACTATCGCCTTCACTATCGCCTATTGCCGTCAAATGCCTGACAATTTGCATGCTTCGAGGTAGTATCTACCAAGCAAGAAATGGCGGCAGAGCGGGTTTTTAAAATAGCGGTGCCAGCCTGTGGCCGTGGTGATTTTTAGGCCAACACCAGTATCCTGGCTTTTGGGCTGCGGCTAAAACAAAAAAGGAGAGCAGGGTGAGCACTTTAACCAGGGTATTCGGTATCTGTATTTTCGCGTTGGGTGGAATCAATCTTGCCGCGCAAGAGAGCCAGCAAACAATGCTGATTCATGCCGGGACCTTGCTGGCGATTCCGGGTGAGGCGCCGCAGTCCCGCAAATCCATTATTATCAGAGGGGACCGAATCGCATCCATCGTCGATGGCTATGTCGATCCGGCTTCACTGGATGGAGAGGTGCAATTAGTCGATCTATCCGACAAGTTCGTGTTGCCCGGATTAATCGATATGCACGTACATCTCCTGAGCGAGATCACTCCTACCTCGCGTAACGACGCCTTATACGTTACTACCTCGATGCAGGCCATGCGCGGTTTTCATTTTGCCGACATCACGCTACGGGCTGGCTTCACTACCGTGCGCGATTTAGGTGGCGAGCCGGAAGCTATCTATGCGCTGCGTGACGCCATCAATCAGGGGATTGTTTCGGGCCCAACTATAATCGCGGCGGGCAGTTCCCTGGCGGCAACCGGGGGGCATGGTGACGTCGATGGTTATAAGCCTGAACTGCTCAAGCTTTGGACGCCGGAGACCATTTGTGATGGACCCTATGAATGCCGCAAAGCGACTCGCGAGGCAGTTAAATTTGGCGCTGACTGGATCAAGATAACCGCGACCGGGGGCGTGCTCTCCGACACCGCGACCGGGCTGGGTCAACAACTCACTGACGATGAATTGCGCGAGATTATTACTACCGCCCACAGCCTGGGAATCAAGGTAGCGGCCCATGCTCATGGTGCCGACGGTGTCAATGCGGCGCTACGAGCCGGTATTGACAGTATCGAACACGGTACTTTTCTCGATCAGGAATCTATTACTCTGTTCAAGCAGACAGGCGCCTATCTGGTTCCTACCTTGCTGCCTGGCATTCGATTGCCGGAGAGCATGGAAGGAAATCCGTTCTTTACCGATGCGATTAAAGCCAAGGGTTATGCGGCGGGGGCGGCGGCATCGAGAAATATCGCGGCAGCCTATCGGGCGGGGGTAAATATCGCCTTCGGCACCGATTCGGCGGTGACTCCCCATGGGCTCAACGGCGAAGAGTTCGCATTGATGGTACGCATTGGTTTTTCTGAAATGGATGCTATCTATGCGGCAACAATCTCGGCCGCTGCATTGCTCTCCTATTCGGATCAGATTGGCAGTATAGAGCTTGGCAAGCTGGCGGATATTATCGCCACCGACGGTAGTCCGCTTAGTGATATTACCGAACTTGAGCACGTGTCTACGGTTATTAAGCACGGCCGATTAATTAAATAATTGGCTGTCTTCTTTTGTCATTGTCTTTTTTATCGAGCAATGAACCGGCGATAATTGGAAGCAGAGTCGAATTACAAGCGGTAACGCCTTCATTGAATTTTGGCAAACTAAAAATAACTGAAAGTGATAAACGTAAACTCAATTAATCTAGGTGTTCGATTCCTGCTGGAATGCACAAGTCTCATAACACTGGGTGTTTGGGCTTATGTTCAGGGTGAGGGTCTGCTGAAATGGGTTCTGGCTCTGGCGGTACCAATACTTTCTGCTGTGATTTGGGGTGTGTTCGCTGTGCCTGATGATCCGAGCCGGTCCGGCAATGCCCCTATTCCAGTTTCGGGTTTAATGCGACTGCTACTGGAGCTTGCTTTCTTTGCGTCAGCTGTTTGGGCGCTAACCGCTTTGCAGCCGCCGCTATTCGCTTATTTATTCGGCATAGTCGTATTGCTACATTACTTGGTAGCTTACCAGCGGTTAGCTTGGCTATTAAGGCAGTAAATGCAGCAATCTTGAATTTTACGGTTCATTCTTGGCTGAAAACTGAAGCGTCGGTCAAAAATCTCTTACCCAGGCATTCAGGTAAAAATGGTATTCATTAAGGAGCAGGCAAAGCATATGCAGAAAGTATTGATCGGATTTTTTACGCTGCTAATGGCATCACTCTCAGTCTACGCACAAAATGGGCAGCCGCCGGTACCGCAGACGCCACTTCCCTGGGCCTATGCCCTGAACAGTCCGGGTGCAGTCGCTGAGCCGGACGATGGCCAGCCGAAGCACGTTCCGGGCAGCCAGCAAGAATTCTACTTGTCTGAAATTCAGAACCTATACAGTCCTCCCGACTGGCATCCAGCCGATCATCCTGCCATGCCGGCTATTGTGGCCCAAGGCAGAAATCCAGGTGTGTTTGCCTGTGCCTATTGTCATCTTCCCAATGGTCAGGGGCGACCGGAAAATACCAGCTTGGCCGGTCTGCCGGCGGAATATATCGTGCAACAAATGGCCGATTACCGGGCCGGTTTGCGCCGTAGCTCTGAGCCACAAATGGTGCCAGCATCGGCTATGCTGGCCATTGGTCTGAATGCGACGGAGAGCGAGGTGCTGGCCGCGGCAGAATATTTTTCCAGCCTGACGCCGCAACCATGGATTCGAGTTATTGAAACCGACACAGTGCCCGAGACTAGCGTCGCGGGCTGGATGTATATTGCCGTTGAGGGCGGCGGGGTAGAGCCGATTGGGCAACGTATTATAGAGATGCCGGTAGATCTTGAGCGCACTGAGTTGCGTGATTCCAGATCAGGATTTATTGCCTACGCACCTACCGGCAGTATTGAAAGAGGCAAAGTGCTTGTGACGACCGGGGGTGATGGCAAAGCACCCCCGTGCGGATTTTGTCATGGTAATGATTTGCGCGGGCTCGGGCCGGTACCGGCACTTGCGGGGCGTTCACCCAGCTATCTGGTACGTCAATTGTATGATCTGCAAGCAGGTACTCGAAAAGGTCTCTGGTCTGGGCTAATGCAGGAGGCTGTTGCGCAACTTTCGCTCGAGGATTTTGTGGCTATTGGCGCCTACGCGGCATCACTCGATCCATGATGCAGGCAATAAACGGAGACGGATGGATTACTTGATCTTCCCAAGCCATTCGCTTTTGATTATGCCGTTGAGGTAGTGCTCACTCAGTGTCCTGTGTTTTGCGTTCAGTATTTCTGCGCTCTAAATACGTGCCATAGGCCGCCTTGTAACAATCAGGGCACATGCCGTGACTGACTTGCAGGCCGGCTTGATTATCCTCAATGTAATTTTCAATGTTTATCCAATTGCCAGCGTCGTTTCGGGTTTTTTTGCAACCGGCACACATTGGTAGAATTGACTCAAGTGTTTCTACGCGGTTCTTGAGTTCAAAAACTTCAATGAGGGAAAGAATTCTTCGACGCAACCCCTCGACACCTAGTGCGAACCCTATCAGCATGGCGAAGAATGTTGATACCATTTCGCCTCGCGTAAGTGTAAATGCGGTAACCATAGCCCACGCAACAGTAATAACTCCGGCCGCTATAAGCATGTGCTTTTGTGAAAGAAAGCACAGCGAAAGAGAGAGCATTAATACGGCCATATAAAAGGGCAGAGGCTCCGCTTGCACAGCAATGGAAGCGATGGCCTTGGCGCCGGCACACAATACGGCGAACATAATGATTTTAGAGCTGAGGTGGCCGGGGATATCTTTAATTCGTACCCACACAGCCAGCGCAGTCATCACGGCGATGAGTACAATATTAATTGCAATCAGCTCAAGCGGCAGATCCAGGCCAATAACGATGGGATCACGCACGGCGGAGAGGATTTGCACGCCAAGAAGTGCGTTAACGATTAAAGGCAAATAGCCAAGCTGTGCCGCTTCAAGTTCGGATTTCCATTGCTTGGCAGGCATTCTCTTTCCTCGCTAAACTTTTGACTAAACTCCTGGATAATGGGTCGATTAACCCCGTCTTGCCGATCGGTTCTATTCACTATTTCAGCCGCTGTATCCAAGAAGTTGAGCTGAGTACTATGTGGTTCTCAATGACTGGCGCTGAAAGCGTGAAAGCTTTCGGCTAAGCTTTATCAGATGGCAATGAATAGTGCTGTATTTGATGTTTTCTTTAAGACGAATTGTTGTAAAGTTCGCTACTATCGATGGAAACAAATTGAATTAGTGGCAGTGCCGAGACTATAGCGCTGTCGCTAGAGAGTGTACAGTAACGCGATCAATGTTTAATTTCACTAAGCTTTATTTGTCCCTTATTTGCCCGTTATCGAAAAGGAGAGCTACATGTTTAAAAAGTTTTTAACCGGACTCATTCTGTTGGCGTTCGCCACTGTGGTAAGTGCACAAACGCCGGTGGCGCCCGCCTTGTACATGAAGGCAGGTGATATTGCGCTGGCGCTGGAAAAAGCGGCCGCCGAACGACCCGCCATGGCGGTTTCGACAATCACCACCAGTGAAGAATATCGTATCAATCTTATTCGTCGCACCGAAGCGGCTGGTGCCATTGTTCACCAACGGGGAACAGAACTGCACTTCATCACCGAAGGGGCGGGTACGATTGTTACCGGCGGCATAGTCGTCAGGCCTGCCGATGGAGGACAGGCAACCATCGAAGACGGTTTGGCAGTTCGTGTATCCAAGGGTGACGCGGTTCTGATTCCCGAAGGTACGCCGCACTGGTACAGTGCCGTCGAAGGCGCAATTAGCTACCTGGAGGTGCGTTTTAACGTTGCCGTTGCCGAGTAGAGGCAGAGTAAAGGTAGTTGCGCGGTGAATCACTGTCCCTGGTTGGATGTCGTCCTTTGCGCGGCCCAATTAATTAGCCCCAATTAATTATGCAAGCAATTATGGAACGATAATCATGAATCTTACTATTCTGCAAAACAGCTATTCGATGCTTTTCTGCAAACGCCAGAGAGTAACTACTGTATTTAATTACATGGGTTAGCCCGCCCATACAAATTGTCCCTGGTTTTGGGTAGTCTGATTCCCATGGAAAATTCAGAGCAACAACAAAAGCCTCGGTCCGTGCGCAACCTGCCAAAGACATTGATCTTGATGGTCATTCTTGGCATTTATGTGGTATTGCACTAAGCTATACTGAGTAATCA
>JABMOK010000140.1 GCA_013204155.1 Pseudohongiella sp.
AGTCTAGCATATAAGGCCTGATAGCCTCTATGTCTGCTTTCGGGAGTCAAATTTTAGCTAAATCTTACAAATCGATAATGGCGGCTATGGGTCGATAGCCGTCATTAGGCCAGATTCTTGGGTGTTATGAAAAAGGGGCGGCTTTTAGACCTAACCGGACGTTATAAATATTCCTTTGCCCATGAAATATGTGGGGCAACCAAAACGGCCGCTTTCGACCCAAAGCGGACACCCATAGATTTGTGGTTCTGGTACTTCTTCTGCATGGAAGGAGAAATATATTGTCTAGTTAGTTTGTAAAACTAGAGGACGGAATCGAACCATCGACACGAGGATTTTCAGTAGACTGCGTGTCCGACTCTCTATTTAAATCAATTAGTTAAAACAACAAAATCAGAGTGTGCTAAGAAGTGTGCTATGACAATTGGTCAAATTCCGCGTAATCCTGCCAGTAAGTAGATCTGCCCCTATTGATTTTATCCCGCTCTACTCAGATTTCTGTGCTTTCAATTTCGCTTTATGATTTGTCAACCAAGCTTCCTCTTTTCATAGCTCCGTTATATGTCGTTGCCTTCCATTACCAAACTGGCGGGTGTTTCTCGTGTGCCAGCTGGAGACTAATTAGGAGGAACGTTTGCGTGTAGGTGTGTCGAGTTTTGTATTCCTGCGCCAATTTGATTTCTTTGCTCGTCTGTTCTGCTTCGGCGAATACTGCCTACTAGGGAAACCGTTAGATCTCCGAAAGACTGATTTGGTCTTTCCTCAAAGAAAAGGCATGTACGAAATGGGTCGGTGCGCCAGTCACTGCACAACGAATTCTCGTAGTACCTGTTGCGATTTTCTGCCTGGCTTCATCAGTAAGTTAAACCCATCTGAGTTCGGTCGTTAGTTTTCGAAGTTATCAATATCTCACTATTTCTGCCGGAAGAGGTTCACATAAGTTATTGAATTCTAAAAAGCAGTTTTCGAGAACGGAGGTGAGTATTGATTTCGCAGCAGGCCAACTAGTCCACGATAAAATTCTTTTTGACTCTCTGAAATTTTGATATTGGGTTGACAGCTCGCACCAAGATGGTGCTTACATGTTCAGTGAATGAATTATGCCTAAGCTACCAACTATTTTGGTGCGCCAATAGGAAAAAGGAACTTTATTAGTGCCTGCCGCATAAAAAAAAGTGAATAGAATCTATAAAAACCGCGGATTTTCTGGCCTCTGCATTGATGGCACATATCTTGCTAAGAAGTTAGTGAGCTTAAAGGATTAAGATTTTATCAAGTGAGAAATACGACTCTCATTGATAAAAAGGTGCACTAAGCACTTCTTGATCAACGCGGGTGGTTACCCGCAGCGAGTTTTTCCGAAGAATTTCGGGACCAATGTCATGTTGTACGTATTGCTGGCAGTTAGCGTTATGTTCCTAAGGACATATAGGGATTGGTGCTCAACGTCACGTGCGAATTTTCGGCTTTATTATCTGAGGAGCGCTTAATGAGTACCCACATTCCAAACTTTGCCCCCAAGAAGGGGCTTCGATACTTTATCGCACTGTGTGCAGGCACCGCGAGCTTGTCGGCGTTACCGACGATAGCTTTTTCACAAGATGAACTGATAGAGGAAGTAGTCGTTACTGGTAGCAGAATTCGTCAGAACACGAATGCAACTTCTTCGCAGCCGCTCTCTACTATTAGCGGCGTTGATCTTACCCAGACAAGCACAGTCGACATAGCTGAGATCTTAAACGACAACCCCGCACTGTTATCCTCTGTAACTGGCTCCAATTCCATTGACGACGGAGCGAGCAATGTTGACAACGCAAGTAACGTTGGTGGTTCCAGTCTTGACCTGCGCGGTCTAGGTTATGAGAGAACGTTGACACTGGTTAATGGCCGTCGACACGTTTCGGGTATTGAAGGCACAAGTGCTGTAGATGTCTCGACTATTCCTGCGTCGTTGATCGAACGTGTGGAAGTGCTCACCGGTGGCGCATCTGCTGTCTATGGAGCGGACGCGGTTACTGGTGTCGTCAATTTCGTGTTGAAAGACGATTACGAGGGCTTTGAAATCGATGCCCGAACTACTCTTTCAGAGGAAAGAGACGGAGAAACTTCAAATATTGACGTACTCTTTGGTCGTAACTTCAATGAGAACCGCGGCAATATCACGGTTGCCCTGCAGTACAATCAAAGCGAAGGCATGCGCCAAGGCGACCGTTTCCATACCGCCAATGATCGCTTGTATAACGATGATGTGAATCCAGCGCTGCGATTTCAGACTGGAAATGTTTCCGATTCAGCGACACCAAACTTCGCTCAATTTTACAATTTCGACAATACAGGAAGATTTCCTGTAGGCGGGCGTATTCCTTCTGCCGAAAATTTCATCGCCGACTACACGGCAGAATTTGGTGCGGCACCAACTCTCACCTCTGGTGAGATGGCATTGATCAATCAGGCATCCAGCGCCTTTCCTCGAGCCATGCTCCCGGGTCGAAGTTTTAATATCACATCACCCTACGGTGTTGTCGCTGCCGGTGACTTTGGTTTGGAGACCGCACTTGGCTCTGAGCCAGACCTAGACGGGAATGGAACCCCAGACTGCCTAGATAGTTTTACTGGATACAATTCCAGCCTAGGCGGCGCTTCCTCATTCGGTGCCGCTGGCGGTTGCTGGGTAATAGACCAGAATGGAGGTGTGGGTCCTTACCAAGATGGCCTAGTGGCCGGTAACTTCAACCAGTTTGGAAACTCACAGAGCTTTATCGCCCCTAACAGACCTTACACGATTCCGGCTGATGAAAAATATGCGATCAACTTGAATGGCAACTACGATCTGAACGATAGTGTTCAGGCTTTCTTCGAGACCAAGTATGTGAAGCACGAAGTCGAGTTTGGCGGTGGCGGCCACAACTTTACCGATCTCTTGCGTGGTGCACCTGATAACCCATACCTGCCCCTAGCGTTGCAGCCACTCGCTAATAATGGTGGTGTAGGCTTCGTTGGCGATGGTGGCCTGCGTATTTCCCGTGACTCAGACGACTGGGGCAGCAACATCGATACAAACGAGAGGACTACAACTCGATTCGTAGCGGGTTTGAGAGGAACTCTAGAGAGTCTGGATCTCGACTACGAATTATCAGTTAACTACGGAAAATTCGAGCGCAAACTAATCGATCGAGAAGAGATGATCGCTGACCGTTTCTTCGCTGCGATTGATGCAGTTACGGATCCGGCAACAGGGCAGGCGGTGTGTCGTTCTAGCTTGGACGCGACAGCTTATCCACCGACCACACCATTTGATATCTTTTCATTCGTTGGGGGCGGCGTTGATTCTTCCTTCTTCACTTTCGCACCAGGCGACGGTCAGTGTCAGCCTATGAATATCTGGGGTGGCCGTGGAGCCATGTCTCAGGAGTCTGTCGACTTCGTCACTTACACACGATCGATCGAAGAACAGATAGAACAGAGTGTGGTCAGTGGTTTCGTTAGCGGTGACTCAAGCCAGTGGTTTGAACTCCCGGCTGGCCCCATCAGCTTTGTAGTTGGTGGCGAGTGGCGCGAAGAGATGACCTCTCAGCAATTCGATAATTTTGACCAAGGCATCTTGCCAGTGAGCGGCGTTACATCTGACGGTATTGCCTTTGCTGCAGGCGATTATGTGGGGGATATCAGCAAGGCGGCAAGCCTGGGTGGTACGCCTTCACAGAGGCTGCTTAGCGGCTCTTCAGATTACGATGTTTTTGATGTATTTGCTGAAGTCGAGGTGCCATTGATAGCCGATGTCGGACTCATGAAAGAACTTACTGTCAGTGCCGCGGTAAGGAGCGCCGATTATTCTACGTTCGGTCAAAACACAACCTATAAGATCGGTGGTGTTTGGGCGCCATATGAGGATTTGCGCTTCCGCGTTAATTACAGCGAAGCGGTGCGTGTGCCGAACCTGTTCGAACTCTTCTCTCCTGAGCAAGGAGCGTCGTTTCGACCCGCGGACCCTTGTGATATTTCGCAAATCTCAAGTGCCGGTGATCCAGCACAACGACAGTCTAACTGCGTCGCATCACTACAATCATTCAATGTGCCAGCTGAAAATATATTCGATGCTAACGGCAACTACATATTTGCAGATCCATTGTCTGCCGGATTCCCTGGCGTGGTGGGTGGAAACTCGAGCCTGCAACCGGAAGAAGCTGCTACCGAGACTTACGGATTCGTCTATGAGCCTTCATTCATCGATGGACTAATGATAAGCATGGACTACTGGGATATAACCATCGATGGTGCAATCTCGGAGATCTCAGATCAGAATATTGTGAATAGCTGCTATGATGCAGCTTCGATTAACAATCCATTCTGTGACCTGTTTTCTCGCAACCCGGAGTCCACCTCAGCACAGTCCGGTGGCTTCACCTTCCTGCGCCAGACGCTTCTTAATTTTGGCTCAGCGCAAGCTACTGGTGTCGATTATGCAATCGCCTACCAGTTCTATGTTGAAGATTTGCAATTCAACATAGGTGCCGGCGCAACGCGGCAACGACGCCTTGAATTTGTCCAGCCCGCAGCTCCGGGCGAAGAGGCAATGGTAGATGACGAGCTTGGCGAGATGCGTCGTCCTGAATGGGCCGGTCAATTGAATGCGTCAGTATCCACTGGCCCATTGACTGTTGCCTTGAGTACCTCGTATCTAAGCAAGCAGACACTCAACTACGAGGGTGGTGTGGAGATAGAAACTGTCGATCAGAACTACGGACCTTCGGCCTACACGGACGAATTCTTCACGCACAATCTCACCGGTCAGTATTCGCTCAATGACAACTTCCTGCTTTACGGCGGTGTCACTAATCTGACTGACGAGGACCCTTACCTCACTGAGCGAGGGTACCCAGTTAGTGTGATGGGGCGCTCTTACTTTCTAGGTGTGAACTACGCCTTCTAAGGAGCTTGTATCTGATCTTGCTCAATTCGATCTATGTTGTATCGGGTTGGGCAAGAACAGAGTACGGCATTAGTATTAACCCCGGTTTTGTTTTCTAGCCCTTTAGGGTTCGATTCCTTTGATTGTTCACACCCCTTGATTGTTTTACTCTGACCCTGACCCTGACAAGTCCTGCAAGCTAGACGGCGTCGTGATGGGTCCACGCAAAATGTGGAGAACTTCCTATGTATCAGTCGCTCAAAAAACGCACCACAACCTATTTGCTCTGCCTTGCTGGCTTATCCGCGTGCTCAGGCGAGGCAGATCCGGCCGCAGAATTGGCGGCAAACCTCGCAACTGCCGAGGGCATGATTGATGCCTTTTATTCGTTTGATGCAAGTATCCTGCAACCGTATCTCAGTGAGGCTGGTGAGGCAGGGACGGCGATTCTGGGTTATCAGGCCTGGGCCGAGGGCGGCAATTACATAGTCATGGAGCGGGTGCCTTGTGTGCGTGAATCTGAAGATACTATCGCCTGTGCTATCACCGTGCAGGATGATCCGGTGGTGGCGCTGGAGACTGGATTCAATGTCACTGATACGTTTCACATTACTTTTACAGACGCTGTCATCACTGGAGTAGAAACCAGCTCCAATGATCAGCCTATTTACTACGAGGCTAGAAAATGGGTTGAGGCAAACCTGCCAGAGGTGATGGAGGGTCCATGCAAGCGCGTGGATGGTGTACGAGAGACTCCTGGGGACTGTGCTAGAGCCATGACAGACGGCTATAGGCAGTTCATGGTAGCTAAAAAAGCGGAAGCGGAAGCGGACTCGGCGTTTATTCCCGATGACTTCGAACCACCGGTCCTAGTCGAAACTGATGACTTTACCGTGGTGCCTCTTGGTCCTGAATTAGTGGACCTCGACTTCGCCGCTTATATGTCCTCCATCGAGCACCTACAGCAGACCTTTACTCGCAGTGAAGGCTGGCCCCACGAAAATATTACCGATGCTGATGCCATGCAGGACATGTTGAATGAGCAAGAGCGTTTCAAGCAACGTGAATCGTTCGCCTATGCGGTGCTTACTCCAGGCGGTGAGCGTGAGATGGGATGTGTCTATGTTAGACCCAGCAGCAAGCCCGGCTATGATGCTGAAGTCTCCCTGTGGGTAACGAAGGCGGATTTTGATGCGGGGTTTGATGAGACGCTCTACGAGTGGACGCAGCTATGGGTAGAAGAGAACTGGTCCTTCGCCGAAGTTGCCTACCCAGGGCGTGCCATAGAGTGGACCGCCTGGGATCAACTTTAAATGCTTATCTATAAGGTTTGTATCGTTCGTTTGAATAGAACGCGAGGGTAAGTTGTTCTTTCATAGAAAGTGGTACAGCCTTTCCTGCTCCAATTTGTCCGACCTCTGAGTCGCCATCGTTAGTGCCGAAGAGTCTGTCCTATAAGATAACCATTGGTGGTTCTAGTTTATTCTTTCGCTTCTAGGTAGGCTCGCCAACCACCAAAATGAGAGATGTCTTCGGCGTCAGCAATACAGCCTTCTTCGCAAATGAAACCAGGCAGGCACTCGCCCGAGGCTAGCGCTACCTTGCCTATACCGAGTGGGGTAGGGATGCCAGCTACGAAACTGCCAAACTCTGTCATGGGCATGCGCCACACTTCTACTTCAATAGCGGACCCACCTTCTTGTTGCACGAGCGCGGGACGCTTGCCATCTGGAAGTGCATACAAGGCATAGGCGCGTTCGGTAGTGGTTTTCATTTTGAACTCGGCGCCTCGGTCTTGCAGTTGCCAGTTAAGCGGTTGCCCTAATAGGTGGGCACCACACACCACTACATCAACCGATTGTGCAGGGGCAACCCGGCCAGCCTTTGGCGGTTGTGATATCAAGTGGGGAGTTGCGCCCAGCGGAAGATTGAGTTGCCGCTGCAGCGCACCCACAAAACTCAATAGCTCAATATCTGTGAAGGCTAGTCCAAACAATGTCACTCCCCAGCTCACGCCTGAGCTCAATCGTCCGGTTGGTATGGCAGTCGCCGTGTAGTCGAGCAAGTTCATGAAATTTGTGTAGGTGCCAAGCTTCGAGTTCCAAGCAATGGGCTTTTCTTCAATTTGGGAGCGGAGATAGCACGTGGGAGTTGTCGGCGTTACCACAAAGTCCACCTTGTCCAATTCGCTATCACAGATACGTTTCAGAGCTTGCAGTTTGTATTGTGCGTCGAAGGTATCGGTTACATCAAAATTTTGTGTTGTGGCCAGAATTTCTTGAATCACAGGCAGCATACTGTTTGGGTCTACATCCTTTGTAGCCCAGGCGCGTTCGGCTACCCATGGACCCTCGTACAATAACCTGGCTGTCTTCAGGAATGGTTCGAAACTAATTTCAACTGGCTGGCCGCCGAGTTGCTTGAGTTGCTCGCAGGCCAGATGAAAGAGTTCCTCTGCCCGGGCATCACCGTCGAAGTCGAGTTGGTCAGGGATGCCGAAGCTAAATGGCGCAGGTTTTTCATCCCGCCAGTAGGGCTGTGAATTGAAAGCCTGGTTTTTCCTAGAGTAGGGGTCGTCGTCGACCTCAAGCGCGGCAACGTCTAAAACCTGAACAACATCCGCTGCAGTGAGTGCGAAGATTGAAACACAGTCTAGAGACTTGCAGGCGGGTATGACGCCAGTGGTGCTCAACAATCCCTTGGTTGGTTTATGTCCAATCAAGTTATTGAATGCGGCCGGCACACGGCCCGATCCCGCCGTATCGGTACCTAGCGCGAATGAAACCTGCCCCAAGGCGGTAGCGATAGCGGAGCCGGCGCTACTGCCGCCACTGATATAGTCTGTGTTAAAAACATTCTTCCCTTCGCCAAACGGCGAACGTGTTCCAACCAGGCCGGTTGCAAACTGATCGAGATTCGTTTTACCCAGTGGTATTGCGCCTGCTTCGATTAAAAGAGCTACAACAGTCGCAGATTTCTCTGGAAAGTAAGTAAATGCTTCGCAGCCCGCACTGGTTGGAATGTGTTCCAGATCTATATTGTCTTTGATTGCAAATGGGATCCCCCACAGTGGGGTCGATTCGATAGGCTTTTGATGCAGCGCATCGAGATAGGCTGCTAACTCTTTCTCACTGAGTAAGTAGACCCAAGCGTTGAATTCATCTTGAGCCAAGGCTTGAGATCGTAGCTTAGAGAAGAGTGACTCGGGTGTTTCGGAGCCTGTCGCATAGGCTTCGTGCAGGGCGTCGATGGTGAGATTAAGTACATTGCTCATCGTTATTTCTCCTCCTGTTCCAGCCAAACGAGACATTGTCCCGCCTGAACATCCTGCCCCGTGCTCACCCACACCTTCTTCACCTTGCCCGCCTCCTGCGCCTGAATGCTAATCTCCATCTTCATGGACTCCAAGATTAGTAGCGTTTGGCCCTCGCTAACGTTTTCGCCTTCTTGAACCTCAATTTTCCATACGTTGCCCGATATAGAACTGTCTATCGGAATACTTCCCTGGGGAATATCATCCATCTCAGCAAGGCTTTCGGTGCTCTCCGGCGCATCAAAAGTAAACTGACCATCGTCACGCCAGCGTTGCAACTCCTCTTCGAATGCCTGTTCGCGCACCGCTGTGAACTCACCTATGCTGTCTTCGTTCTCGTCTAGCCAGCCCTGATAGTCTGCCAGTGAGAACTCGGTTTCCTCAATACGCAATTGCACTTGTCCCGTCGGAAAGTCACGACGAATCTCAACGAGTTGGTCTGCGCTGACTTCATAGAATTGAATTTGATCGAAGAAACGCAATAACCATGGATTCGAAAATTCTGTTGTCTTCCTGTAGCGATTCCACATCTGCGAGGTACGCCCAACAAACTGATAGCCCCCGGGACCTTCCATGCCATAGACGCACATGTAAGCCCCGCCGATACCCACTGAATTTTCGGCTGTCCACGTACGAGCAGGATTGTATTTGGTGGTAATCAATCGGTGTCTAGGATCAATTGGAGTCGCTACTGGCGCACCCAGATATACATCACCCAAGCCCATTACTAAGTAAGAAGCGTTAAAGACAATATCTTTCACGTCGGCGATTGAATCCAGGCCGTTCATACGTCGAATGAATTCTAAGTTACTTGGGCACCATGGTGCATCAGGCCGGACTGACTGCATGTATTTCTGAATCGCCAATTGGCAGGCTTCATCATCCCAGCTAAGTGGTAAATACACTTTACGACTAGGTACAGACAGTTCGCTGATAGGTAACGACCTTACCGTATCCTCGATAACTTCAAGCAAGTCACTGAGCTGAATTTCTTGGCTATCGTAATGAATTTGCAGTGAGCGAATGCCTGGAGTGAGTTCTCTTATACCGCTAGTGCCAAGTTTTTCTATAGCTAGCATTAAGGCATGCACTTTAAATCGCCGTGGAATATCTAGCACCAGTGGTCCGACCTCAACTAGGAGGAAGTGATCGCCCGCGAGTCGACACACTAAGTCGTCGTCCTCCCATTGCATGCGTTTTACAATAGGCTGCTCGAGTTCTGCAGTGTCGGCATAATCGACTAGTTCGGGCATCAGCAGCTTTTGTACGGAGGTTAATTGGAATTTTTCCGCCTCTACGGCCGCTTCGTAGCGCACTGGTATGAAGCGTACGGCTTGGCCGGCCGATAGTTGGCCTAATTTCCATAGGTCGGCGGTTATAACGGTGCTGGGACACACGAACCCACCGAGAGAAGGACCGTCGGGGCCGAGAATTACTGGCATGTCTCCGGTAAAATCGATGGTACCGAATGCATAGGCATTGTCATGGATGTTTGACGGGTGCATACCTGCTTCCCCGCCCGAGGGTCTCGCCCACTTCGGTTTTGGGCCAATTAGGCGAACGCCCGTGCGACTTGAATTGTAGTGAACCTGCCACTCGCTGGCGAAAAACTCTTCGATGTCATCATCGGTAAAGAAGTCCGGTGCCCCATGAGGACCATAGAGAACACGCATCTCCATTACATCTGGAATTTCGGGAATGCTCATCTTCTGAGGTACGACATCTGCAGCTTCAGTTAGGTGAAGCACATCGCCTGTTCTTAAAGAGCGGCCTGCATGCCCGCCGAACTGTCCAAGTGTAAAGGTAGATTTCGACCCTAGGTAACTAGGGCACTGAATTCCTCCAGAAATTGCCAAATAGGCGCGGGCACCTGGTCCGTTTACTTTTCCAAGCGTAAGAATCTGGCCTGCCGAAACCGCCACAGTTTGATATTGAGAAATCACTTCTCCATCGAGCTCAGCCTGCATGTCGGCGCCGGTTAGTGCTATTACAGTATCGGATTCAAATTGAAGCGTAGGCCCGTTCAGCGTCATCTCAAGAGCCGCCGCGTCTACTGAATTGTTTAGAAGCTGATTTGCTAAGCGGAATGCCAATGAGTCCATGGGCCCGGAGGGAGGAACGCCGACGTGCCAGTAGCCTTGCCGACCCGGAAAGTCCTGAACTGTTGTTTGAGTGCCCGCCCCGAGTATTCGAAACGAGGGGCATCGAAACGAATGGGAGCTAAGGGTCTTGGTTAGTAGGTTGCCAGACTGGGCAGCGTCGGTGGCTAACACCGAAGCAACATAGCCGAGATTAGTTTCGATGCCGTAGACCCGTGACTGTTGGAGGACTTGAGTAAGTGTCTCTAGCGCCTCGTTGCGCGAGTCTTTGGAAACGATGAGCTTGCCAAGCATCGGATCGAATAGCGCAGGTACTTCGACACCCGCTTCCACCCAAGTATCTACACGCAATCCCTCTGTTTCCGGGAAGTAGACCTCTGATAATAAACCAGCGCTAGGCTGGAAATCTTGCTGCGTGTCTTCAGCATATAATCGCATCTGTATCGAATGGCCCGAGGGTTTCAGGCCTGGGCGAATCGATGCCAAACTTGGCAGTTCTCCAGAGGTGAGCTTGATCATCCATTCTACCAGGTCGACGCCAAACACTTCCTCGGTGACTCCGTGCTCAACCTGAAGCCGGGTATTCACTTCCAGGAAATAGAAGGTCTGCAAGTCAACATCGAAAATGAATTCAACCGTACCTGCGTTTCGGTAGTTCACCGACGACATCAATTCTTCGGCAGTGCGGTGCATCTTCTCCCGAAGATCCTGAGCCAAATTTGGCGCAGGACATTCTTCAATAACTTTCTGGTTTCTTCGCTGGGCCGAACAATCTCGCTCGCCCAGTGCTATGGCGTCACCGTTTCCATCGGCGAAGATTTGAACCTCGATATGCCGCGCATTGTCGACAAATTTTTCTAAGAAAACCCTATCATCTGAAAAATAGTTCGCACTGAGCCTCTTTACACCTTCCCATGCCTCCTTGAGTGAGTCGTCGCTCCAACACACTTGCATACCGATGCCGCCACCTCCGGCACTGCTTTTCAGCATAACGGGGTAGCCGATTCTCTCCGCCCAGCCAATAGCATCATCGACGCAGTCCAAGACCGGGGATCCGGGCAACAGAGGTACCCCAGCTTTCTCGGCGGCTTCTCTAGCTAGGTGTTTCAAGCCAAAAACATTCATCTGCTTCGGTGTTGGACCAATGAACTTCAATCCATTCGATTCGCATCTTTCGACAAACTTAGGGTTTTCGCTGAGGAAGCCGTAGCCAGGGTGAATGACGTCAACGTTCTTCTCGAGCGCGATCTGTATGATTCTTTCCTGATTCAAATAAGTCTCAGCGACCGTGCCAGACCCTAAGCTGACAGCTATGTCTGCAAGCTGCACATGTAAACTATCTTGATCTTTTTCGTGATAGACCACGACAGACTCGATCTCTAGTTTTTTGAGTGTTCGAATTATTCGAGTGGCTATCGCGCCCCGGTTGGCGATTAATAGACGTTTAAACATAGTATTTCTCTAATGACGTGGGTCGTCCCAGGGTTGTACAAAACGCCGGCAGGTCGTCCTACGGGTTATGGGTATACAGATAAAATACTGCCAGCTGAGCGATCGATAGTATCTTCCCTTTCGGTTATGTTACTGCCCATACCGCCACTTCAATTGGAGTCGGGTTATAGGCATTGCAGGGATTGTTCAGCTGTGGGCAGTTGGAGATCAAAACAATCGTGTCCATTTTTGCCGTTAGCTCGACGTATTTTCCCGGTGCTGATACGCCATCTGCAAACTGCAGCTGCCCATCTGCTGTTACTGGCACGTTCATAAAAAAATTGATGTTGTGACCGATGTCTTCTTTGGTTAATCCATATTCTTCATGCTCTGCAATGGCTAGCATCCAACTGTCTCTACATGCATGCATGCAACGTTTCTCAAGGTCGTAGCGCACTGTGTTGGATTCTGTGGAACAGGCACCACCGACCGTATCATGTCGGCCGCAGGTGTCAGCCACGATCTCGAGTAAGTCCCGATTCAGGTTTGTTTTCAGCAGGGTTCCCGTTGTTAGATACAGCCCTGCTTGTTCTCGAATTGTATCGCTCGCGCTATATCGTTCACTTGGATCTTGCGCGTTATAGAAGAGCGTATCCGCGGCCTGGTTACCCTCCAGATCGATTATGCGAATCGTCTCGCCGGCAGCAATTGTTTGGATGAAATAATCACCTGCATTTACTTTGTTGCGAGATTTCGCCTCAGTTAGCTTCAGCGTGCTTTCCTTTATTGTAGATTTGGCTTTACTCATAGGTGTTGCTCAGTCCTAAGTGATACAAGGCATTGTTCTGAAATCCACGGCGGTTCTCGTCACAATGATTGAGGCAGTGGTCGTCTTGCAGCACAGGCTTGGCTTTTTCCAGTGTGATCTGGACTGGTTTCTGCGGATACTCTTGTGCGGTGCTTAACGGGTGAGGGCAGGTGTGCATGATCACCAAGGTGTCCATTTCGAATCGCAGTGTGATGTTATCGCTGGCCTGGCTCTGTCTGGATAATTGGAGTTTTTCGTCGGCATCTATAGATACTTCGGAAAAAAGATTGAGGTTCGATGCCAAGTCTTGTTTCTTAAGTCGATATTTTGCGAGCTCAACCAAGAAAGCATCAAACCCGTTCTGTAGCCAAGCATTGCGCTGTGTCTGATAATTTCTTCCTCCCCATCTGCTTTCGACGTGCTCAGAGTGTGAGTTGCCGCATACGGAATCGTGCCATCCAAACGTATCCTTGGTGATAGAAGCAAATACACGGCCCATATCTGAATAGAGACAGTGCCCTCGCGTAAGCTTAAACGTGTGCTGGCACTTCAGAGTATCCGGCGCATTGTACTTTTCACTCAATAGCATTGGATTATAGAAAAGCATTCCAACGTTTGCTCCACCCTCGAGATCCGTTAGCTTCATCTGCATGCCTCTGCGAACATGCAGTGACCAATGGGCACCGGGTGAGATAACTGTTTCGTAACTTTCTGGGAATATTTTCTGCGTGCTCATTATTTTCTCATTCAAATTCTTCGCGAAACTTCTATACTGCTGCGGCTGCGGAAAGCTGATTGCTTATGGCATCCAGATCATCGGGGTTTAGTGGCGCATCTTTTGACACAAGCGGCAGATCAAAAGTAATCGTGCTACCAAAGCGGTTCGCTGCATGAGGGTCATGGCGCACTTTGTCGAAGACCCATAGTCTTGTTCCTAGATGGAAGCCTTCGCGTAAGTCATGGGTCACCATGAACACGGTTAGATGGTATTTTTGCCATAGCCCTAATACAAGTTCGTGCATATCTTTGCGAATTCCTGGATCCAGTGCACCGAAAGGTTCATCTAGCAGCAGCACCTTAGGTTTCTTGATCAAAGCTTGCGCTAATGCGAGTCGCTGTTGCATGCCTCCGGATAATTCATGTGGGTATTGATTCAGCGATTGGGTAAGACCAACCGCTTCGAGCCATTCATCAGCTTGCTCCAGCGCTTGTTTGCGTTCTGATCCAAACAGGCGTCCTAAAGAAGCGCTCTGCTCAAACTCTAACCCCAGCGCAACATTCTCTCGAACGTTTAGGTGAGGGAAGACAGAGTATTTTTGAAAAACGATGCCGCGTTCGGGACCAGGTTCTTCCGCGATGGGCTGGCCATCTAACAGAAGTTGTCCCGAGGAAACGCGTTCGGTTCCGAGTAATAATTTGAGAAAGGTGCTCTTTCCACACCCCGAAGCACCCACCAGCGTGACAAATTCACCTTCGGTGACTTTATTGCTGAGGTTCTCTAGTACGACGTTGTCGCCATAGTGTTTTGATATTCTGTCTAATTCAATAAATGTGCTCACGCTCTATCCTTATTTGTCTGCGTGGTACCAAGGAAACACAATTCGACTGAGTTTTAGTAGGCACAGATCAGTTGCAAACGCCAAAAATGTAATCCAAACAACATAGGGTAAGATGACGTCCATCGACATGTAGCGTCGTACTAAAAATATACGGTAACCAAGCCCGTCGGTCGAAGCGATAGCCTCCGCCGCAATCAGGAACAACCATGCCGCGCCAAGGCTGAGTCGGACAGCATCTATTAGACGCGGAAGTATCTGCGGCAGAATGACTCTAAGAATTATTTGCCAACTGTTTCCACCTAGAGTTTGAGCCTTCACAAGCTGCTCACGCGGAAGTTCCTGCGTGCGCTGTAGAATGTCCCTAACCAAAAATGGGCTAACGCCAATCACTATAAGCATCACTTTAGATAACTCGCCCAGGCCAAACACGATGAATAGGACCGGCAGTATGGCCAATGGAGGAATTAAGGAGATGGCAGTAATCAGAGGGTTTAGTGGCGCTGCGATTATGGGTATTGAGCCCGCCATTAGCCCTACAATCAGTCCAATTGCTGCAGCAATAGAGATGCCTTTCGCCAAACGCACAACGCTGCTTTTGGTGTCTTTCCAGAACAGATATTCGCCGGTACGCCTGCTTGGTTCGAAAGCCATTCGATCTATGGCCGCTGCTATCTCAGCGAAACTTGGCAGCAATTTATCTTGCTCGTTCTCCGCTTTGCGAATATCGGAGCCGACTTGATATACAAGCAGAACTAGAAGGAAAGGAATAATTCCCAACGCGGTTTTAAGCGCTCGACTGGGCTGAAAATTGATGAGCTTTTTCATGGAATTATTCTCTCAGGTGACAAATCGCGAGATAGGAGTCAGAACCCGGGGTTCTATAGACTGCCTTCTGCGGCCATCTTCATGAAGGAAGAGTCGAAGCGAAGCTGAATATTGCCGCTGTTGCCGAATACACCGGAGGGGGTTTCAATGCCTATGAAACCAGCATCTGCAGCGCCTTCGCCCAACAGGCCATGCTCAAATGAGAAATTAGCAACGTACTCCATCGTGGTTTTCAATCCCGCGCTGTTAACAAAATCAACGGCATCGGCTGGAGAATAGAACATCTGGGTTGATGCCAGCTGAGCTTCGTATCCCGCTAGATCTGTTCCCGACGCCTCACCCATATGCGCGAGAACATCCTCTGTGCTTTCCATGGCTGCCATGATTTCATACCAAGCACCTGCCAAGGCCTTGCCCAGTTCGGGATAGGCTTCTAGCGTTTCAGTCTTTACCATCAGGGTGTCGATAATTTCACCAGGAATTTGTGAGCTATCGAAAACCTTGGTGGCGCTCGGCATTTTCAGGATTTCGTTCACTATGGGATTCCAGGTCGTTACTGCGGTAACGTCACTGGTTGTATACGCTGCAACCATATCGGCATCAGAGGTGTTCACCACGGTTACGTCGCGCTCGCTCATGCCAACGGACTCTAGGCCTCGTGCCAGTAGATAGTGGGACACACTCAATTCAACAAGGTTCACCTGCTGACCTTTTATGTCCGCCAATGTAGAACCTTCTTTTAGAATGACTGCATCATTGCCGTTAGAAAAATCTCCGACAATTACCGCTGTAGAATCGACCCCGCCAGCGGCAGGAATTGTTAAAGCATCCATATTGGTCATGGAGCAGGCATCAAACTGACCGGCTGTATATTGGTTGATCGATTCGATGTAGTCGTTGATCTGCACAACATCTATTTCGATGTCATATTTGTCAGCCCATTTCTTGATGATGCCGGAAGTGTCGCTGTATTCCCAAGGCATCCACCCGACGTAGATTGACCAGCAGAGACTGAAACTATCTTGCGCACGGCTAACAGGGGAGCCAAGTAACGTGGAAGTTACAAGTACTAGGCTGATGATGCTTTTTGTAAGGGTCTGTCTCATTTTACTTCTCCAAGGTTTTTGTTACGCAGAGCAAATCCTGACTATTGTCAGTTTGTTCTCCCGGGCTTTTGTCCCGCCGTGTAACCTTGCAATAGCTTGAGACTGATGGACTCTATGACTGTGAGTCCAATTTGTAAGGTCGAATGCTCTCGGACCAGTCGCACTATCAAAATGCCGGAACCCTAGCACTCCATTGTCAAGTTGTTACAGATAGCATTTCTAATTCGTCTATCAGCAGACGTAATGCACAAGCCAAAATCACCCTGCACTGTAGCTACTGCACGCAACGTGCCAATCTCAGATGCTCAGAATATAGGGGCTTTACACGGGCATTGTGGCCTTAACTTATTCCGGACTGATCCACTTTGGTGCGTGCGCACTGACTTCGGGCAGAAACGAGGGCTACAACAGGCCGTGAATGGTGACTTGATCGACATTGCTAATATCACGTTAGTAAAAATCAACGTCGCTGCCACCTATGTGTTTTGATTCCAGTTACCGCCTAAAGGGTAATTAGCGAAACCTGACTCCTTATGGGTGTTAGAGACCACTATTGATCGAGAGCGGCGTGTCCCAAGGAGCTGAGCTGTTTGATTAAGAATACGCTGCGCTTCGAAAATCTCAGCGTGTCTAGGACATGAAGCGGTACCTAGAGCAACGGAGTCTCTCGCCTTGGCCGTACAATTTTCCCCTGATTGCTTATCTGGAACGGCTATTGCACGTAAGAAGGCGACAAGGAGAATGAAAAGCGGCAATCAATATCGCTATTTCATTGCATTGAATTTTAATCATAGCGATAGGAAGTATTGAAAATGAGTGAACCAGTTCGAGCTGCAGATGTTCCATTCCCGGTAGAGGTAGAGTCAGGGAAATCATATTTTTGGTGTTCATGTGGCCAGAGTAAGAGTCAGCCATTTTGCGATGGTTCTCACAAAGGAACTGATTTTACTCCAGTTAAGTATGAAGCAGTTGAATCTAAGAAAGTGTTTTTCTGTGGATGCAAGCAAACTAAAGCAGGGCCCTTGTGTGACGGTAGCCACAACTAAAGCAGAATTTGCATTCAGAGAATTATATGAGAAATAGCAAATGAAGGGGGCTTTAGGCTCTCTTCATTCGGTGCTGTGACCTTTGACTTCTCTTCGGAGCTGGACGCAGGGATGCTCAATACCGGATGAGACCTTAATTAAAACGTATGACCGGTGAGAGAGTTGGCGCCTACAAGCCAGGCCTCGCACATTCTATGCGGCCTTGTCTGACCTTCGAGCCCGGGGAATAGAAAAGGAGCGCATACTTCACGTAGCGCAAAGTAAGCGTGCTGATATTGTGCCTGCGACTGAGCTTGTGCTTACCTCCATCTGGGTCGATAGCCTGGGATTGCAAACACGACAACGCATCCAAAGATGGTCTTCCCAGGCAATATTTGCCAGAAACATGCGTCACTGCGAGTGATTCTGAAGATTCAGAAATTATGGAGCCAAGAGAATAGCAGGAGCAGATTTTCACAGCTGAATACATGCTGAGCAAGTCGCGGATATTTCGTGACGGAGCACAACAGATGATCTCGGATAATTCGCACTCTCATTGAAGGCTACGACGCAGCGACAAGCTATTGTCCTTTGGTGCGAATTGCCGTCTAGTATAACGCGTGAAGAAGACCTCATTGATTTAGGCTGGCAGCAAAAAAATTTTGAGATCCGGTTTTCGTTCGCTCGATTACTTCACTTAATAGGCAGCCGCTCTACCAACTCTCATGTTCAAATAACGCCACGGAAGATGAAGTCGCCTGTCCATTGCCGCACAACTTTAGAGCATTGAACGATTCATTGAGGGGCTTTTCTATCCTTCCTGGAGAAAGATTATGCCCATCACAATTGGACTAAGAAACTAGGCCCTAACTTCTCAAGGAAATTAACCTTCTGATATTGTTTGGAATTTTCGCGAGAGAACCTACTCGCAGTGGAGTCAAATCCATTAACTCCACTGGCAATTAAAAGTGGCGGAGTTTTTGCATATTGTATTACTGGTTTTCTGAAATACTGGTTTTTTTTGGAGCAAGTAATATGAGCGACGTGTTACCTATCATCGGTGAGGTCTCGCCAGCAGGGAGTGATCCAGCTAGCGACAGATGGACTTCTAAAGTTTGGATTTGGGCGAGCGCCCAACCAATTCTCGTAATGGGTTCACTTCTCCTAGTCGCTTTTATGGTGGTCAGCGACTGGCAATACCGCGGTTTATTTACCGCGATTATGATTGTCTTACCAATTCCGCTTTGCCTCTTCGCTGAACGAATCTGGACCAAACGTCAGGACTGGCTATTAGAACCAAAAGAAATGGCTGAAGACGCGTTTTGGCTTGGGTTTGCGGGTTTGCTCTGGGTACCTCTATATAGCGACTTTTATGATACTCCTATTTCTGCTGGCTTTAAGGCCGTTCGAGATCTCGCCCCTTTGCAAATTAGCTTAGACGCTACTTCAATGGCTGGTATTTTAGGTTCCGCGCTGCTGGTCTCATTACTATCTAGCTTCGTTTACTACTGGCTGCACCGAGTCCAGCATGAGTCTCTGTTCTGGTGGCGGCTTCATGCAACGCATCACCATATTACCAAGATGGGCTGCATGCGCGGTGACCGAACTCACCCGTTAGAGTATATAACTCTTTTTCTCGGCACTCCCGTGGCTCTCGCATTGTTGGGTGCTAGCGACGGAGTCATGGCGGTGGTAGGAGCCTTCGGCATTTGGAATGGCGTTCTTAACCACTCTAATCTGCCGTTAAAATCCATGCCTGTGTATGACTGGGTTTTTGCAACCGCCCCTCAACATCATGCACATCACGCCTTAGAGCGGCGTCAAGCTGATTCCAATTATGGCTGCATGATTATTCTATGGGATAGGATTTTTGGCACTTATTGTGGCGACGACGAAGTAGGCCAGATTGGCGCGGGGAAAGCAGTGCCGCTTTCGTTAAAAGATCAGCTAGCACTTTCTTTTTACTCTGACGAAAGACTGAAAAGTTTGTAAATATTTGCAATCCATTCGGCGAGAGTTAGCAGCAAGTTTGTTGCTTCTTTAATCTTTTGATTAGCCGAAGACGCCTTCTGGCTCGCAATGGGTGGTTTGCTTTTGGGGGCCGCTGATTAGTGATTTATACCGAACACCGATATCAGAGGGTTTCAAAGCCGTTCGAGATATGGCGCCTTTGAACATAACAATGGATCCGCAAACCATTGTTGGTCTGGTCGGGGGTGTGTTGCTAATGCGAATTTTCTCAGGCTTTGTTTATTACTGGTTGCACAGAGTGCAACACGAATCATTGTTCTGGTGGCGGATGCACGCAACTCACCACCACATCACAAAAATGAGCTGCATGCGCGGTGGAAGAACTCATCCCCTAGAATATCTTGCTCTTGGCCTAGACACACCAATTACGCTGGCGATCTTAGGTGAGGGAGACAATTTCCTTATCGTTTCGGCGGCATTTGGAATGTGGAACGGCAAGCTTAATCATTCAAATTTTCTTCTCACTTCTATGCCAGTATACGATTGGTTTTTCGCGACCGCACCACAGCACCAATGTCATCACGCGATAGAACGCAGACAGGAAGATTCAAACTATGGCTGTAATATTATCTTGTGGGATAGAGTGTTTGGCACTTATTGCGGCGACACCGAGATTGAGCAGTGCGGGGCAGGTAAAGGCGTAGCATTGTCGATAAAAGAGCAGCTTGCCTTGGCGTTCTACTCGGATAAAAGGTTAAAGTCATTATAGAACGATAAGTACGACGCGACCCCGCCTGGTCCTGTTTCGCGCTACGTGATTATAGTTTTGTTTGGGGAGATTGGCGTGTAAATTGCTTCACCTGCTTATAAGCTAAACAACTAACGGCCTGGCTTGATGTGATATGACCTGCTTGGATTCAAAATATGAAAATCGAAGTCGGTCATACAGATCAATCAGAAACCACTGCTGAGGATTAATAGAATGCTAGAGAAGTTCAGAATGGGAATGAATGCGCTAACAGAGATGCTAGAAAACAATCTTTCCCACGCCGCCAGGGGTCTGGTTCTAATGTTTGCCGCTGTTCCAATAATAGTTTTTATAAAATATGACTATGACGACAATATTCTTTTGGGCGCAGTAGTGCCCATTATGCTTGCCTTTGGGGCAATAGAGCTCAGCAATAAAGAAGACAAGGAAATAGTAGAAAGCAAAGAAGATCAATAAATGGTGCCAGGGTAAAACTACAATAGTTTTGAGCAGTCCTTTTTGGAGATCCCATGGCACACTTCTTCGTACATTCTGATTCCACAGTTTTCACTCATTGTAACCAGCAAGGAATCAGTCACGCGTTATACTGAAGTTTTTCGTGTCGATGGTTCGACTATGTGCCAGTAACTTGCAACAAGCGCTTTAGCACGAAGCTCGCAGGGGGTAAATAGTCTTAAGGCAATTTGGATTATAGACTCACCCATAAATGGGCTCGGGCTACGCCCAGCCTTCGGCTGTCCTAATTCGCTATATGCGAATTAGCCCGTCTCGAGCCGCCGCAGCAGTAAAAATAGTCCGCCCAAAACAGAATCCAATAGCTTAAGTTGTTAAATTGTTAGTGTCCCCAATACCTCACTATCTATCACCAACTTTAATTGATCGATGCAACCACCACAGCCTGTATTTGCTGCCGTTGCCTCCCTTACAGCTTCCAATGACAGCGCCCCTGCGGCTATAGCGTCAAGGATCGTGGACTTGGTCACGTTGTGACAAAAGCAGATGACGGTCGTTGCAGGAAGTGAGCCGGCACTTAGCACTGGAGTATCCGATACAGGAGGGGGTATCAGTAGTGTCTCGGGGTCGACCGGCAACTCAATGCCACCAAGGTAATATTGCAAAAGCGAATCGTAGTCGCTGCAATCGCCAACTAACACTGCCCCTAGAAGTTGCTTACCATCTTTCGATACGATGATACGCTTATAGCTCCGGCTCTTCTCATCTGTGTGCTCGTAGCTCACTGCACCATCCGCCGCCTCCTTCAGTTCGCCGACTGCACCGACATCTATACCTAATAGTTTTAACTTGGTGCTCATGTCACCACCAGCGAAGAGAATCCGGCCGTCGCCCAGTTGACTGACGGCGGTCTCAGCCATGCGATAACCCGGAGCAACCAACCCGAAAATTCTATCTTCAAACAACGCGCATTCGCCTATCGCGTAGATATCGGGGTTGCTGGAACGACAGTGATGGTCGATGACGATTCCTCCGCGGGAGCCGGTCTCGAGCCCCGCATCCTTTGCTAGATTGTCATAGGGTCTTATCCCGGCAGAGAACACGACCATATCGACGTCCAATTGAGTGTCATCGCTGAACAGCATCTTCAGCCTGCTCTTGTCGCCGACAACGATCTGCTGCGTGGATTTGTTGGTATGAACCTGTACGTCTAGTTCTTCGATCATTGCCTTCAGCAGTTGGCTGCCACGCTGATCAAGTTGTTGGCTCATCAATCCGGGTGCGAATTCCACAACATGAGTTCGCAGGCCGAGATTCTTAAGCGCGTTAGCGGCCTCGAGACCCAGCAATCCCCCGCCGAGTACAGCTGCCGACGAGGCCGACTGTGACTCTGCCCTAATGGCGCCGAGGTCGTCTATGGTTCGGTAGGCGAGGCAGCCTGGAAGATCTGCACCTGCTATAGGGGGAATAAAAGCATACGATCCAGTCGCTAACACCAGCTTGTCATAGCTGAAAGTCTTACCAGCATTGGTTCTGACGAATTTGTTTTCTCGATCGATGCTTTTAACCGGGTCGCCGAAATAGCCTTCTACATTTAGCTTCTTGTAGTGTTCTCTCGTCGTTAGCGCAAGATCTTCCGGCTTGCTTCCCGCAAAAATCTGAGACAGGTGTACACGGTCATATGCCAGGTGAGGTTCACCTCCAATAACAGTAACTCGATGCTGTGACGATTGTTCTATCAGTTTTTCAATGAAGTAGTGACCAATCATGCCATTGCCAACTACAACAATTTGACGTGGTCCAGCTTTTCTTTGCAACCCAGTTAAGCAACTTTCTTTAATCCAGTCGTATCTGATTCATATTGATTTGGGCATACATAACCCAAGTATGAATGCAGACGATAGCTGTTGTAAAACATGGATATGTACTG